>JABJMI010000679.1 GCA_018659505.1 Planctomicrobium sp. | reverse complement strand
GCCAATGTCATGCAGCAATACCGCCAAGTGCAAAACTTCCTGATGTCGGATTTCGCGATAAGCGGCGCCCGCCGGACCGTCGTCTTCCTCGAAGCGCGTCACAATCTCGATCGCTCGTAAGGTATGTTCGTCAACGGTAAAGTGGTGATACTGATTGAATTGCAACAGATTTCGAATATGTGTCACATGTGGAATGATGAGGTCGATGAGACCTGTTTGAAACATGCTTCTCAGGATCGGACCTAATGCCGATTTGCATTTGAAGATTTCATTAAACGCTTTTGCCGAACGTGGGGAAAGTTCTTCTGGAGATTCAGGCAAGTTTTTCTTGATCGCCTCTGCAACTTTAGGTGATGGAAGAACTCCATAAAGTGCAGCGGCCTTATAGAACTGCAACATCGACTCAACATCTTCGCAAACTTTCCCAAGATAGCGGTCTGCAACTTCGATACGATCCGGACCAACGTAGAACATGCCCTCTGCGCGGTGACCGACGACGACATCACGGGTTTTTTCAAGCATCGAACGTGGTCGTTCCATTGCAACGAAGCGTCGCGTGATCGTTGCAATCTCTGAGCTATAATAAAAGTATTCCTGCATGAATTCTTCAACAGGTCGTTGCCGTTCGCTCCCCTGGTAATTTCTCTCCTCTGCGATACGAAGCTGTTCATCTTTTGTGAGTCGATCTTGCGCTCTGCCACTGCTGAAGTGGAGGTCAATCCTTAATTTGGTAAGAAACTCCCACGCCTTCTTCAAACTTTTTGCGTCCTCCTTCGTTAATGCTCCTTTGAGGCGTAAAGAGTCGATATCCTTCACACCATAACGTCCGTAGCCAATCCAGCGAATAAGGTGTAAGTCTCTCAAACCGCCGGCAGAAGACTTGAGATTAGGTTCCAGTTCTTGCGCAGGAGGACCGTACTCTGACCAGCCTTCTTCTCTGGCTTCGATGCAATCCTCAATGAATTTTCGGCGGCGAGAAAACAGAACTCGCTGCTTAAATTGAGTGACGAGTCGATTGTATAATGCTTCGTTTCCCCACAAGAGTCTTGCTTCCACAAGCGGAGTTGTGATTTGAGGATCTTGTCTGGCAAGTGCGACACATGTCGCGACATCACGTGTCGAATGCCCTAGTTGAATTTTTGCATCCCAACAATTTTGCACATAGGCATTTACAAACCCGCTGAAACTCTGTGAAGCACCGTTCTCTTCGAGGAAGAGCAGATCGATATCGGAATAAGGAGCCATGTCTCCTCGCCCGGTTCCGCCAACCGCGATCATCGCTCCTTGTTTTTTGATTTCCGCATGTTCAGATTCAGGAAACTGCGATAATGTCTCAGCTGCCAGGTCAATCAGGAATTGATCAAACCCCTCACAGATCATCGATGCAATCTGAAGCCCTGGGGTTCCTCCTTCGAATAGTTTTTTCGCTTTCTCCCGAATCGCAGCGACCTGCGTTTTCCACTCCGTGATTTTATCTAACTGATTCATAGCTTCCACGAGATAGTTCGAGGTTGAGGCAGAGTGAAACGCTGAGTGATTAACAAAAAGCAACTCTATTCTTGCAAGACCGAATAAAATAATCATCTCAGGATCATCGATTCTTGAAGATGTGTTGCGCTCGAGGTTCGAGTTGCTTGCAAGCGTAGATTTTTTCGACAAGATACGCCGCTCTGATTTCCATTTTTCCAGTAAAAGTTTATTCACCCAATGCCGTTTGCCCATTCCGATTTAATTGAAGTTCGCAATAGTCCAAATAAAGGGCGCGGAGTATTTGCCCGCCAGGCGATCAAGAAGGGGTCTATCATTGAAAAAGTGCCAATCTTAATTGTCACTTGGGACGAGATCGCCGATTCGGAATTAGCTGACTATGTATTTGTCTACAGCGCAACAAAGTCTTCAATTGCCTTGGGGTATGGCTCAATCTACAACCACAGCTTTAACCCCAATGCACGCTATGATGATGTTGGTCAGAAACAAAAAGTATTCAGTGCCATCAAAGATATCGAAATGGGAGAAGAAATCATGGTCAACTACAATGGCGATCCTGATGACTCTGAAGAAGTCGGTTTCAACGTCATAGACTAAGTCATTCATTGAGTTTACGCGATTTTGGGAATCATGACTTTTAACCGGATTGTAAGACTGAAATTGGAAAAGGGACCGAATCGCAGAGTTTCTCTAAATTGTGGCTTGGCGAAACCCTGGACCATGGATATACTCCCCACCAGTCCTCGATTTACGAGTTGAGGCAAACGTTCGGAAATAAGCGAGTAGCGTATTTCACCTTAAATGAATACGTTTTCCGAATGAACGGGATTTTTTAGTAGAGCTGGATCCTCGTGCAGTCCCGTTAAAAGTCGGAGTGTTTAGCCGACTAGAGTTCGTTGATTGATGACGACCTGCTGCCAACTATCGGTTGTGTAAACCGCTCTGGAAAGCCGCCTACACCCCACCAGGTGTACTGAATTCTGTGAATTTCTTGTTTGTCCAGAATTCAAATTAAAGCGGCGTTTGCTTGCTATTTGATGTTATTCGGGCTGAGTTTCCGTTGACATCTTCCAGGTAAGAAAACTCCTAAGTAGTGATTTCATCACCTTCACACACCAATTTCATACGCAGCCAAAATGCGGTCTCGTTGTAGGGAAGAAGCCCGATTCTGTCGGAATTTCTCTCAAGAGTCGCAGTCGAATCAGCAACAACTGTCAACTATTTCTTCGCCAATTTAGAGTCATCGATAATCTCACAATGATGATGTGAGAAAAGACTTTGAACTGAGTTGAATTTGTGGCAGGGACATTATCTCAAGGAAATAAATTGAAGACCTTTGCCGAACTAAACTTAATCACTCCCGTACAGCGAGCCCTCGCTGACGAAAAATACGAATCGCCCACCCCCATTCAAGCGGAAACGATTCCTCCAGCACTCGAGGGACGCGACATTCTGGGAAGTGCCCAAACAGGCACAGGCAAGACTGCCGCATTCGCTTTACCAATTCTCAACCGACTCGGAAAACAGAACCGCAGAGCGATCTCAAAACGACCGTTTGCATTGATTCTCGCTCCAACGAGAGAGCTCGCTGTCCAGATTGGTGAGAGTTTTGCAACGTACG
>JABJMI010000204.1 GCA_018659505.1 Planctomicrobium sp. | reverse complement strand
ATACCAGCTGTCAGTTCCACATCGAAGTGGTCATATACTTCCCCGCCCTGAAAATCGTTGAAGATGAAATCGAGGGTTGTACCGCCTTCCATCACGACGCCAGGTTGATCTAATACCGTAGGGTCATAAACGACTCCATTTACCGTTTGGAGACCTGTAATGTTCGCATTCCCATCTAAGTTTTCATACTCGGTTCCTCCGGCACTGGTCACTGCAAACGACAGTCCAGCTGGTGCGAAATCGAGAGTCAACATATCCAGCGTGATGAGTGGGTCCATCATGAGATTCAGAATGTCGTAATGACCGACTGGGTTGGCTTGAACATCGAAATCAACGGCAGTCCCCATCATGATTTGAGCGAAGTTGTCTACAATCTGAAGATTCGCAATCGGAGTTCCATCGAGATCGAATTCCAACCCATTCCCGGTGTTTTGATCAAACAAACCATTGGAGACGGTCAGCGTTCCGGTCACTGCACTGCCAGTCATGTCGAAGAGCAATCCATCGCCACCTGCACTCAACTGACTTATGTTGCCATCGGCAGTGATGCCCCCGAATGTTGTCGTGGTTGATGTGACCGAGATCCCTTCGCCCGTACTTTCAGTGACCGTGTTGTTCGAGATATCAAGTAAGTCGACAGCTGTGGCACCAGAAAAGTCTGTGTCCAATCCATTGCCCATTGACTGTGAAATCGTATTGCCATCGATTTGCAAGCCATTCGTAATCATGGTGTCACTGATGTCGACGGAAATTCCACCCATCATATTCGCGTCAACATTGTTGTCGTTGATGGTCATACCATCGATTGTGCTTAGGCTGTCGATAACGATATCAATTCCCAGTTCATTGTTATTGCTGGTAATGTTATTAGAGATATCTGTGTTTGTGAGATTTGACTCGCTGGCGGAGAAGCGAATTCCATTCTCTCCGTTCATTCGCATCCCTGTATTCGGACGAGAGATAGTGTTGGCAACGAATGTTGCTGCGTCTGGGTTTCCAGCGACGGCTTGTAATGTTCCGAATAAGGTTGATCCGTTATTAAAGTCAACCGAAACGGCTCCGTCAATGAGATTGTTTCCAACCACATTGCTGGTGCTAAAGGCGTTCGCATTTAGATCAATATCAAATACGAAGGTCTCACTTGGATTGAAATCACTAAAGTCAATATCAAGCAACTGAGAGCCATCTAGAACAGCGGTTGAGAAATTTGGCCCCATCATGCCATTGACCGCACTCAAACCAGTCACAAGGTCAGTGTTAAACTGAGGCGTGAATACTTGCGATCCTTGCCCGACCGTATTGAAGACGGGACCGAAACCGAAATTGATTGGTGCCAAGTTCAGGTTGAAACTTGTGATGTCGAATCCGAAGGCAGATGTATTCGTCACGAAGAACGGTTGAGCCCCGGTACTTCCATCGATGAGGAAGTTAATGCCAACGTTTGGAACCGCACCGACGTTGTCGATGATCGACAAGCCTGTTGAATCTGTCCCTGTCAGCTCGACGTTAATTCCGTTGTTCTGATTCAACTCAGCACCGTTTCCATTGATGCTGAAGTCAGTAATTGTACTGTCTGTGAAGAAGACGCGAATACCATCGCCATCGGCTCCCATGCCATCACCGAGGTTTCCATTCGCGGTCACATCGCTGATCGCTCCCTCTGGCAAAGTCACCATATTGGCATCAAAGCTCACGCCATTTCCGTTGTTCATGTTGGCTGTCAATTCACTGACATTGAATGATTCGACAGTCGCTGTCTGAGTTAACGTTGTGACGTCAATGTCCATCATCGTTGAATTACTAATCGTAATGTCAACTCCGTCCTCGAAGTTTACAGAAGCACTTGAAACTCCTCCCCCGACTTCGATAGCTGATGTGGTGACATTTGTTCCTGTAATGTGGATTCCATCGCCACCTTGATTCATGTTGAACTGACCAGACGCCTGAATCGCAAGTTGTTCAATATCTGTCGCTGTGACAATCAAACCTTCTTCCATGTTATTATTGACTTGGTTATTTCCATCCATGATCAGAGCTGCAACAGTATTTGCCCCTGCAGCATTCAAAGTGATACCTGCTCCCATGTTATTGGAAGCCGATGAGAGCTGACCGAATGCTGGAGCAACTGGAAGTGTGGACAGCACCTCGCCGATGAACATTCCACCATTCGTCACATCAAATTCGAAGCCATCTTGCGTATTCGCATTTGATGAAAAGTTATCGAAGCTGACAGTCGCAGCTGAACCGGCTCCGTCAACAAGACCTCGAAAACCACTGAAGTTTCCGCCGAGTCCATTGTTAGAAGTGGTTCCCAAGACAGAGTTGAATGCCAGCGTACTGCCACTCTGAACGTCGAAGTAGAATCCTTCTTCTTGGTTCAATGTTGAGACGAAGGTACCTGTATTTGTTACACGGCTCATCGCCATGGTCATCGGATCAGTGACGAGAGGATTCACATTACTGGAGTTCGACGTTGTGATGCTGAGACCTTTCTCAAAGTTTGAGGATGTCGAAACATCGTTGAGCATCAGGTCGAAGCGTGAATCAACACCATCAACGGTTGCAACAAGTCCATTGCCCTGTGTGACTGTCATCAATTGACCATTGTTGTCTAACGTGACAGTGTCGAGGCTAAGACTTGTCAAGGCTCCTGATTCAGTGTTTGTTGAGAGACCATCGAATCCGCTCATGTTCAATGAACCATTGGTGTAGTTGAAGACAAGTTGACCGCTGAAGGTGTTGTCAAACAACGCACCCTCTTCACCTGAATTCTCAGCAAGTGCATCAGAGATGTTGATAACAGCCCTTGAACCTGTTCCGTTAACAGTTCCCTGGAAAGCGTTGCTCCCACTATTTGAGAAGTCATTGACGATCGTCCCAGGAATCATCGGGACTGTTGTATCCGCTTGCAGAATCGCTCCGCCGGTAACATCGAACTGGAAGGCATCTAAATTATTGTTCGATAGATCGGCTTCGTTGAAGATGATGCCACCCATCGCTTGAGAGCCATTGATCTCGTAATCAAGACCATTCATGTTTTCGTTGAGTGTGACTGAGTTCAGTACCACGCCAAGGACGGAAGATGCATTCCCGCCTGTCAGTGATGCGTCAATTCCGTCGCCAGCATTGCGGTCGATTGCAACATTCGTAAATGTTGCCACGATTCCCGATCCCGCTCCATCTGCATCCAATGTCACTCCTGTCGCGTCTCCATCAGAGATTGAACCGTTCGTCCAAGAACTGCTGATCTGACTGTTCATGCTAGCGATGAGATTGACACCACCATCAGCAGCGAGGTTGTCTGCGTTGATATCAGTGAAGATCAGAGTTGCGTTAGAATCGTCTGAGACGTCAACATTGATGGCGCTGCTATCACTATTGGAGAATCCATTAGTTGTATCAAGGAAAGTTGTGGTGTCATCTGAGTTGTCGAAAATGGCTGTTAGTGACGAACCATCTTGGACAACAACATCAACACCATCGCCAGTTGAACCACTCGCATCGAATTGTGCGAAGTTCAGAGTGGCGTTTGAGCTCGAGAGAACCATACCGTTAATGGCATCGTTCAGAGAATCTGCCATATCGACTTCTACAAAGTTTGCAGTGAATAACGAATCGTTACTCGCTGTAAACTCAAGTGCGTTGTCCACGCTATCGACAATTGAAGTCGGATCGACATTGAGAACGAGGACAGACTCATCCGCACTCGAATCAATTCCATCATCCATTGCACCGTCAATCGTGCTGTCAAAAATGTTGACGGTGTAATTGCTCATGTTTTCAGCGACGATTTTAACACCGTCGAGATCCATCCCCATGGTTCCGTTACCACTCGCTTCTAAGCCTGTGAAAGTGCTTGTTCCGGTGGCATTATCGAGTTGGACAAGGACTCCGTTACCGAAGTTGTCATCAAGAATTGTTCCGTTCACATCACCAGCGACGGTTCCATCAACGGTACCAATCAATGCACCGTCAGTGCCAGCCAGTGTAAGACCGGCAACTGTCGTATTGACGACTTCGATATTATCGATGCTGTACATGACGTCGCCACCATCGCCGGCGACAACAATACCTGAAGCACCACCATCAATTTCAACTTCACTAATTGCGACGTTAAGTTGTCCACCAGCAGTTGAATTGGTCACGCTGACACCGGTTCCACCACTCATGACGGCAAAGTCAACATCACGAACGATACCCATGCCAGTTGCATTACTGATGACGATTCCGTTCTCGATAACGTCACTATGAAGGCATTCGAGCAAGAAGTTGTCAACCGCATCGCCAGCGATTCCATTTTCACCAATCAGGTTAAACCCACGCACGACATTATCGTTTGCGAGCGTGATGATTGGTGTTGAAATTGTTGACTCAAGAGTCGGGAAATTTCCGCTGACTTGATTGAATTCAGATGGGAGTTGAACGACACCAAGTTGCTCGGTATCGATCATGTGAGGCTTGCCTGCTCCGAGGATTTGTTGTCCGTCGAAGAGTGAGATATTCCCGAAAGTGGAACCTGAGCCTGTATCCACTAGGAAGATGTCTGCATCAGCATCCCCGCTCGGCAACATTTCGAATGGATCTTCAAATGTGCCTGATCCACCTGAATTCGTGTTGTCTACGAAGACAATTTGAATCGGATCGTCAGTACCTGGATTTGTGACAGGAAGCGCTGCTCCGACATTCTCAACCTGAGTTTGGACTGGCCAAACACGTCGAACTTGATCGTAACGACGATCTGCTAAAAGTCCCGATTGGAAGCGAGTCGGCATTGTGCCGCGGAAGCGAACTTCAACTCCAAGATTGACGTTGGTTCCGTATTTATCGTCTTCGCTGACCATCAAGTTTAGGTTCACACCTTCCATGAAGCGAGCTTCTGCCCGAGCACGGAAACCGGTCGTTGTATCGCCTTCAAAAAGAAGTTGGTAGATCCCACCATACGCACGCAACCAGTTCTCAGCGAGAGGAACTGGTCCACCCCCTTCGAGGTCCCAACCATAGTAGGCACGTTCAGTTGCGATTGTTCCAGCAGTGACAAGATTATTCCCCAAGAAGGAAAGGTCAGTACCTTGGTTCACAATTCCAACGAAGGTTTCTGTTTCATCAATTGGAACGTAAACATTGCTGCGAATGTCAAAGATCGGGTGGAGATATTCAAAGCCACCAGTAATTTGACGATAACGGTTTTCCTGACCGGTTTCGTAATCATCAAACCAGCCGTGGATACCTAGTATGCCGCCACCGACCTGCTTTCTGGCTCCACCACCGATGTTGAACCCGATACGGGCATCATCAGTGATTAAGGCATGAACTTCACCGAAAATGTGTCGGTCGAGGTCTTCCCAGAGACGGGTTCTCACACCAAGGCGAGAGTAACCATCTTCGTGCCCGACTCCCTCGCCGACCACTTTGTGGAATAGAAGATAGTTTCCGCCGTCATTCGACAGAAACACGGAGCCGCTGAAATCGTCTAAGTAGACAACTCCACCATTATTCACTGCGATATTGTCCTGTCCCGGGCAAACTCTTCCGAGTCCCAGAGAAAACAGACCAAGGCAGAGTATTCCGACTCTTCGAGTCCAATGCATGAGTCTCTCCAACAGCCACTGAATTGTGGTTACTTCAGTCGATCCGAGTATTCAACACCGCATTCCATTTATTGCGATGCCTGGCACTCCTTGACACAAATCCAACTTTGTTCATCATCCGTCACCATCAGCGGGACGGACACAGAGTGGAGTCTGTGCGTTCTTCTGAATCTTCGGCGTATTCAGGTCGTACGGTTGAGTGAAACTTTGCGGGTTCTAACGAAAGGTTCGGTGTTGACGATATTTCGACTCAAGATACAGCTACCCAATTAACCTAAACTACCAATAGGTTCAGGCAGCTGTTTAATTATGAAACAATTGCAATCGCTGATCCTGAGATTCAACACCGAGTCACAAGCATAAAAACAAGCCCAGTGATGCTTCACTGGGCTTGAAAATTTGAGTTAGGTTGAATGATTTCGAAGCTTTTTAGACTTCCAATAGTAGTCTGGTCGGATCTTCGATAGCGTCCTTGACACTAACAAGGAACGAGACCGCTTCACGTCCATCGACAACTCTGTGATCGTAGGTCAGGGCGATGTACATCATCGGGCGGATTACGACTTCACCGTTGACCGCGACTGGGCGATCGACAATTCCGTGCATTCCGAGAACACCACTCTGCGGTGGATTCACAATTGGAGTTGAAAGTAGAGAGCCATAGACACCACCGTTTGTGATGGTGAATGTTCCACCTTCTAACTCTTCGAGGGTGATTTTGTTGTTCTTCGCTCGTTTGGCAAAGTCAGCAATTGCCTGTTCAATTTGCGAAAAACTGAGTCGTTCTGAATTTCGAATGATCGGAACGACCAGGCCTTTCCCGGCTCCAATAGCGACTCCGATATCAGCGTAATTGCGATAGACTAGGTTTGTTCCATCAACTTGAGCACCAACGGCAGGGAATTCGTTGAGGGCATTGATCACTGCCTTCACGAAAAAAGACATAAACCCGAGCTTAATATCGTATTTCTTTACGAACTGATCTTGATACTCGCTGCGAAGTCGTTTGATCGCTGACATGTCACATTCATTGAATGTCGTCAACAAAGCTGAATCTTTTTGGGCACTCACAAGTCTGCGAGCAATTGTTTGCCTCATAGGAGACATCGGAACGCGTCGTTCTTCTCTTCCAGCGGAATCGCCCGAGCCACCAGCTAAGTGGTTCTGTACATCTTCTTTTAAGATTCTTCCACCAGGTCCAGAGCCTTGGACCTGTGTGGCATCGATGTTGTTTTCACCAGCAACGCGACCGGCAGCTGGCATAACGTGTCCTCCAGACCCTTTTGAAGCGTTATCGGCTTTCGCAGAAGTCGCTGACTGTTCAGATTTGGCAGCGGGTTCGGCATTGTCTCCGCCTGGATTCGGTCCAGGCTCGAGAGTCGCGATGACATCACCAATGGCAGCTGTGTCACCTGCGTTTTTGACGATTTCGGTAAGAATACCCCCATCAGGACTGGGAACATCGAAGGTTGCTTTGTCTGTTTCCAAGCCGACGAGATCCTGGTCAACCGCAACCCAGTCACCCTGCTTTGCGTACCACTCACCGATAAAGACTTCGCTAATCGACTCTCCAACAGATGGAACCCGAATTTCGATCGCCATTCTGGACTACCTTTGCGCCTGAAATTTGTCTGGTATTGCGAGGATACCACAGTTTGTTGTTTGAATTTTTCACCTGTCCGTTAACAAAAACGTCTCAGATGTGAATCCGATATATTGAGCACTCTCCTTATCATAGCCAGCGAGTTGAAATTCCTGCATCCCTGTGAGGCATATTTTCTCAAACATCTACGGACTCTGCGATTCGTTTGCCTCAATTCAATGTTTAGCGACAAAGCCATTCAGGAAGTTGCAGCAACTGAAAACGAATCGCAAATCACAACCCCAAGCACAAGTCCCATGAGTTCTGGATCGATCATCAACCATTTTCGGCGAGCGGGGGGCGTAAGCTCCCTGTCTAAGTGGTATTGTGAAATCCAATCCCCGTATATGAACTCATTTGAGAACGCGGATTTTCGCAGATGAAGCAGATTTACGCGGATCAGTTTTTAACTGAAAATGTTAATTGAGAGAGAGAGCAAGATTCCAATCGGGACCAGAGATTGATCAATGCCTTCTTCTGTGGAAGACATAAAACTTCGTTTCAAAGTCATAAGATAGAACTCGTGATTGCGGTTCTGTTTCATTTCTGATCTGTGAAAATCCGCAGCATCCGTGTCGATCCGCGTTCTAAATCTTGATGAGGATTGCCACAAAACATGCTCATCGGCATTCGTGGCGCCTCTTCAGGCAGGAAGATATCACGATAATTATTCAATCCCAAATTCGTAGGACGTGCAATGAGGAGAGAGTCGCGTCATTGATTTTCAGAAGCTACGATAAGACACAAACTCGTCGACGTTTATGAATTCAACAATTCGACTCTGAATACAGGCTCAAACATGAAAGCATTACTTGCTTTAACATTCCTTCTGAACTCGATTGCATGTCTCGCGAATGCACAAGAACTCCCGAATATCCTAGTCATTCTTGTGGATGATCTCGGCTATGGTGATTTGAGTTCGTATGGTGCTCAGGACTTGAAGTCTCCTTATATTGATCAGCTACTCGCTGAGGGAATGAAGTTCACTGAGTTTTACGCCAACTGCCCCGTTTGCTCTCCGACCCGCGCAGCACTTTTGACAGGTCGCTATCAGGATATGGTCGGCGTACCGGGCGTAATTCGCACACATCCAGAGAACAATTGGGGGAACCTAGTTGATGATGCCGTCATGTT
>JABJMI010000520.1 GCA_018659505.1 Planctomicrobium sp. | reverse complement strand
GCGGAAATCTTCCAAAACCGACAGCTTACGGGGCTGCGGTCTCGATACCAGATGGAGTCGTTTGCATCGGCGGCAATGATGCAACTGAGACTTTCACTGACGTGGTTCTTCTTCAGTGGAATGGAAAGACTGAAGAGATTGAATTCACCGACTATCCTTCGTTACCAAAGCCATGTGCATTCAGTTCCGCTGCTCTGCTTGGCGATGTGATCTATCTTGCCTGTGGGCAAAAGGGACAGTCGCTAGAGACAGCGACATCTGAGTTTTGGTCGCTCGATCTCTCGAAAAAAGGGACCACTGATTTTCAATGGCAAGAGCGAACACCCTGTCCCGGTCCTTCGCGTGCATTCAATCTCACAGTGCAACAACATAATGGATACAACGACTGCATTTATGTCATGAGCGGTCGACGCCAAGAGGGGGACGAAGTTCAATTCCTGAAGGATGTTTGGGAGTACACTCCTCTTACCAATCAATGGCGACAACGCAAAGATGTTCCTCGTTGTGTGATGGCGGGGACGGGTATTGAATTCGGGCAGAGTCACATCTTCGTGCTCGGTGGCGCGGATGGCTCTTTATTCACGCAGGGTGACATTCTGAAGGACGAACATCCTGGCTTCCCGAAAGAAGCACTTGCGTATCACACCATTACAGATACATGGACTTCTGCCGGAGAAGTTCCTCGCAATCATGTCACTACGGTTGCAGTGAAGTGGGACGATTCAATCATCATTCCCAGTGGTGAAGTGCGACCGCGTGTGCGGTCTCCGATAGTGTGGAGTGTGAAGCCAATCGTTCCGAGTCGCGACTTTGGGACCACCAATTACTGCGTGCTGTTTGGTTACCTTGGGGCGATGGTGATGGTCGGTTTATATTTTGCGAAAAGAAATAAGAACACCGAACAATTCTTTCGAGGTGGACAAAACATTCCATGGTGGGCAGCGGGTTGTAGCATCTTTGCAACGATGCTGAGTTCACTCACGTTTACCGGCGTTCCATCCAAAGCTTACGCTCAAGACTGGGTCTATTCTGTGGGCAATATGATGATTCCCATTGTTGCAATCGTCGCAGTGTTTGTGGCGATGCCGTTTTTTCGTCGCATCGATGCGACCAGTGCTTACGAGTACCTGGAGAAGCGTTTCAATCGATCCGTACGACTCTTTGGAAGCGCGAGTTTTACGTTGTTTCATATCTTCCGCATGGCAGTGGTCATGTCATTGACCGGATTGGCACTGGCAGTCGCAACTCCTTTGACGCCGAGCCAAAGTGTGTTGTTGATGGGAGTCCTCAGCATCCTTTACTGTACGGCAGGTGGCATCGAAGCAGTCATCTGGACCGACACAATTCAAACCTTCGTCCTCTTAGGAGGGGCGTTGGTCGCTATTGTGATCTTAATCCTAGGAGTCGATGGCGGTCTGAGTGGGTTTCTTTCCACAGCGACTGAGTCCAATAAATTCAACATTGCCAACCTGCATTGGGATGCAACAAGTAGTCAAATCGCGCTGTGGGTAATTATCGCTGGCGGAATCGCGCAGAATCTCTCCTCTTACACCGCAGATCAAGCGGTCGTTCAACGATATATGACGACATCGAATTCTAAACTGGCTGCACGTTCAATCTGGACAAACGCCTTGTTAACGATCCCTGCGACACTATTATTTTTCGGTCTCGGTACTGCCCTGTTTGCCTTCTATCAGTCCCACCCGGAACGAATCGATCCCACAATCACGACCGACCAAGTTTTTCCATTATTCATCGCCCGTGAAATGCCAATTGGAATTGCTGGGTTGTTAGTCGCAGGCGTTTTTGCAGCGGCGCAATCGACAGTCTCGACCAGTATCAACTCGACAGCCACGACGATTGTGACGGACTTCTTAAAGCCGTTCAGTGTTTGTAAATCAGACACTGGGTACCTCAAGGCTGCTCGTATCAGCACATTCATCTTGGGAGTGCTGGGAACTTGCCTGGGTCTGGTCTTTGTCGACCCGAGTATTAAGTCGCTGTTCGATCAATTCATCAAAGTGATCGGCTTGTTTATGGGAGTCCTCGGTGGATTGTTCATCCTCGGCGCACTAACACGACGCGCAAACGGGCAAGGAGCTTTGATCGGAGCCATCGTCGGGGCTGCTGTGATGTTCTGCCTTTGGAGATTCACTCCGATAAATGGTTACCTGTACACAGCAGCTGGAATCTCTACTTGTTTTGCTGTCGGTTATGTCGCGAGCTTGGCAACCGGTGGACAGCCGAACGATCTCTCAGGACTAACGATCTATACGATCGGTGATCCACATGCCACTCAAGAACTACAATGCGAATAAGAAGGCACTCTTGCAAAGACGCCGAACGTGTAGACGAACTGATCACATCGTACTGAGATGGACTTCTGAAAGACGCGCTCTCTGTCTGGAGAGTGGAAAGGTGAGAATTGTGGCTAGCCTCGTCACTCTCTTGCCTGCTTTCGAGAAATATTTCAAGCAGGTAATTCAAGCGCCTACTCTTCCAATTGAAACACCTCTTCTACACTAACTGCGAATGCTCTGGAAATTCGCAATGCAAGCAGCAGTGATGGAAAATACTTCCCAGCTTCAAGAGCAATAATTGTTTGCCGTGTCACACCGACCTGACTTGCAAGTTCCTGTTGCGTCATTTCGTTATTTCCAAAGCGATATTTTCGAATCTGATTCGTGAGATTCGCTCGTTCCTCACTTGCCATTTTCTTCAACCTTTTATGTTCTGGATTAGAATGGAAATTGACATCACTCCCACGAATAATACCACCGCATAAAACACGCTTAATTGAACGACTATGACCGGGACACTTCCTTCTTGCCCGTAGATAAACGGCGAGAAGAGGCTGGCAGTAAGTACAAAAACCACCCAAAAAACTGAGTAACCAATCAAAGTCGAACGCTTTTGGATCATGATTTCTCGTTCGTCAGAGATGACTTCAGTTCCACGTTTGCGATAGAAGATTGGGTCAAAGCCAAGCAAGCCGCACAGTCCAAGTCCTGCATGAGCCGCCCAGCCGACAAACGGGTATAGCCCAGCGACAATCACGAGGCTCAGTGTAACGATTGACAAATTGAACCATGCACTCTTCTGCAACGCAGTCATAGTATTCTCCTTGATTGAAGTAAGTCATTCAAACCAAAACTTATCTGTAGCATGGTATGGTGAGTGCGACAAAATGTAAAGGCAGCTTTACATTGAGTTTGGTTGTAAAAAAATCTTTGAGAGTTTGAACTATCAGACTGTTGTAGATCTCCTACTGACTGAAACAGAGACACCAATGAATCTGATGACTTCTTTTGGTCTTGAGAAAGGCATTTAGAATTCTGTATTTGCCAGCAGCAGTAACAATAGAATTTGTTGCTGAGCGGCAACAAAGGAGCTTTGCTTCAACATGTCGACAATAATCTTTGAAGAAGCCAAGTATTGGCAAAAACAACGTCTTTTAAACTTCTAAACCAGGGAATCAGTAAGCCCAAACTTTGATTTCATCGTAGGCAGGGTAAAAAACCTGCACAAGGTGAAAAAGCATCTCGCTTTCTGCTAGAAACCTGAAATCAATCCTTATCTATCTTAGTTAGACAGAGATTCACTCAACTCAACGAAAGCGCTTATTCTCAAATAGGTTGCGTTAAAGAGCTGAGGGCTTCAGAATCGGACTCGTGAGTTTTTCTGATATTCCTTGTCCGAGTCAACAAGTGAATTCCGTCTTAGTCTGTAGCAAAGCCATTGATATGGAACCGCCAACAGAAAATGAACAATTATTCGAAGCAGCCCGGCAGGGCGATTCGGAAGCATTGGGGCAGTTGCTCGAACATTTTCGAGTACAACTTCGGGAAAACATTCACCATGATTTACAGAATCAACTCCATCGTCGAGTCGGTGAGTCGGACATCATTCAGCAATCCTGTCTGCAAGCGACACAGCAGTTCTTCACTCAATTTCGAGGAACGACTCTCGCTGAATTCTGGGGGTGGTTGCAGCAGATTCAGCGAAACACCTTGGTTGATCAGGTCCGTAACAACCATGCTCAGAAAAGAGATGCGCGCAGAGAACGGAGTGGTGCGAACCTTAATCAGGCTCTGGGAAAGATTACTTCTCCCAGCCAAAAAGCTGTTCGATCTGAAAGTCAGCAACAATTGGATCGGGCGATTGAAATGCTTCCCGAGGAGCAATCGAGAGCAGTTCGCATGCGGCATCTGGACGGGCTTCACATTAGAGACATCGCAGTCGCTATGGGAAAATCCGAGAGCGCGACTGCCAAGTTAATTACTCGTGGGATGTCTGCGTTAAAAGAACTTCTTAAAGAATAATAATAGTTTTGCGGGACCAGCGGCAATGAACGACAAACAATCAGGCAATGTCTTAGCGGAATACATGCGGCGGATCGACAACGGAGAAGCCGTCGATGTGGATGCCATCTGCCAATCTCATCCTGAAATTGAAGCCGAGCTTCGCTCTTACATTGATATTGAAGCAATGCTGAAAGAGATGGTCTCTAAAAAAGAGACTTCACAGGTCTCTGCACAACAAGAAACTCTTAAGCCGGGGCAAAGCAAAGAGACCGACAAACAATTTGTTGGGAAAATGTTCGGTCGCTACAAGCTGACTCGCCAGTTGGGACAAGGAGCGATGGGTGCGGTCTTCCTTGCACGAGACACTCATCTCGAAAGAGATGTGGCGCTCAAGACTCCAACCATCTCAATCACTGATCGAGAGGAATTCCTCGAACGATTCAAGCGGGAAGCCCAAGCAGCGGCACATCTCAAGCATCCCAATATTTGTCCCGTTCACGATTTTGGAGAAGTGGACGGTGTTCCCTTCATCACGATGGGCTTGATCAATGGACATCCTCTTTCTCGGCTTGTGATCAAAGAGAACAAGGATCAACGCTGGATCGCGACCATCGTGAGAACGATTGCCCATGCACTGAAACACGCCCATGAGCAAGGAGTCGTTCATCGAGATTTGAAACCGGGAAATATTCTGGTTGAGAATGACGGAACTCCATACATCACTGACTTTGGGCTTGCGTGTCGCGTAGATCAAGAAGATCAATCGAGACTCACACAAGAGGGGGCGATCATGGGGACGCCATCTTACATGTCTCCTGAACAAGCCAACGGACGCACTGAGGAAATTGGTCCCGGCACTGATATCTATGCGTTAGGCGTCATTCTCTATGAACTATTGTGTGGAGAAACTCCCTTTCGCGGATCGCTCGGATCGATTCTCGCTCAAATTACTCGCGATGATCCACAACCACCAAGAGAGATCAATCAGCATTGCGATAAAGCTCTCTCTCGTTTGGCTCTCAAGATGATGGAGAAACAACCAGCCGAGCGACCTGCTTCAATGGGTATTGTCATCGAAGAACTGGACGATTTCCTTTCTTCGCCGAAAAGCGATCCAGACGTCGTCGATGCACAAACGCAACGAAACATCGACAAACTGGAAGCGACAAAGAAGAAGATTGAAGGGCTTGTTGATCGTGGTCAATATGCACAAGCGATTCGCTTGCTCGAAATCATGGCAGCGATCACCGCCCCTGAAGCAGTCGGTTTCGCAAGTTGGGCACGCGCCGAACTCCCGCGTGTCAAGGAAATACCCAAGCAGAAACGTGACAGTCTACCAGCCATCATCGCGACAACAAAGAAGATGATCAAGAAGCACGACTACGGACAAGCCGCCGAATTGTTGCAGCAAATCCCGAGCAACATGCGGACTGCCGAAGTCAGCGAACTTCTCGATCAAGCGATTGAATTACAAGACGAAGTCGACCTGTTACTCACGGCACTGAGTGAATGCGTCCGCCGAAAACAGTTCAACGGCATCGAGGAGAATCTCAAACGGCTACTGGAAATCAAACCGGGAAACCGCTTCGCCAAAGAGCTTTGGGAATCCTTACAAACCTACAGCAAAGTCCCCTACAAAGCTCGCAACTACAATTTCGACAAAAAAGGTCGTTTGCTTCCGAAAGAAGATGGAATCGGCAAAGCCGTTATCGGGGCAATAGCTTTTGGAGTCGTCGTCTTCGGATTGATGCTCTATGGCATCACCATTTACTTAAAAAGCGGCAACGAAACACTAGCAGTCACCGTCGATGAAGAGATGCTAAAAAACGGCGAGATTACTCTCACCTTCGACGGCAAAGATTACATTATCGACGGTCCCGAATTCAGATTGAATATTGCACCGGGAGAATACGGGTATGAAGTCCGACAAGGGAATACCATCGTTCGAAATCCTGAGACGTTTACTGTTGTGAGTGATGGGAAGAATGTATTGGAGATTAGTCGATCACCTTCGAAGAATTCGACACAAACTACCGGCTCGGACCTGGTAGAGTCCAGTAAAGAATCCTGGCAGCCACTCTTTGTCAATTCTACAGACACTTCCGCCTGGCAAGAACTCGGACCATTCAAGGTGAGAAATGGTCTCCTCGTCGCTAACGAAGCCGGTGTTGCGGTCACCCAAAAATCGTACTCAAATTTCGAACTCGAATTTGAATGGCGGATTGCTAGCGGAGGAAACAGTGGGGTCTACTATCGTAGCAGCGCCCAGGAGATACTCGATTACGCTCGTCAAAGTAGACCTTATCCAGGAACTGAATTCCAACTTCTCGACAATGATAAACATAAAGATGGGCGCAGTGCATATTCCTCCGCCGGAGCACTTTACGGTGTTATCCCCGCTACAGAAGATGCCACGAACCCGGTTGGTCAATGGAACACCAGCCGTATTGTCGCTAGTGGTTCCAACGTCGAACACTGGCTCAATAGTCAGAAAGTTGTTTCGTACCAAATGGGCTCCACTTCTTGGAATCAGGCTCTTGGTAAAGCGAAATTCCCTCAACTCCGAACCAACGCCACTTCCCGCTCCGGTCTCATCGCCATACAGGGGCATACAGGTGAAATTGCATTTCGAAACATTCGTATTCGCGAATTGGATTCAAAATCTGTAATGAATCAGACTTCTCCGGCTGTCAACGCAAATGAAATCAACCTCTTCAACGGTCACGACCTCACCGGTTGGCGGGATTACGAATCCGGCTCTACGAAGATTACCGGTTGGCAGGTACGGAACGGAGAACTGACAAAATCTGGTCCTCAAGTCGCTGACATTCGTACTGAGAAGATGTATGAAAATTTCATTCTCGATTTCGAATGGAAGGTCGGAAAAGACGCCAACAGCGGTGTCTATTATCGTGTCCCGTATGGGCTTTCCCAACCTGGGCAGGGAGCACTCGAATACCAAATTATCGATAAAGACTTTTCCAAGTCACAACTCAAACCCGAACAGCGAGCGGGCACGATTTATGGAGTTGTCTTCTCAAACGGTGTCGCAGAGAAACCTACCGGACAATGGAACACAGGCAGTATCGTTGCCCGAGGAAACGAAATTCAACACTAGCTG
>JABJMI010000348.1 GCA_018659505.1 Planctomicrobium sp. | reverse complement strand
TCATCTCAAACGAATAACCATTTCGGTGGCATCACGATCCAGGTCACGAATCCGTCTGAATCAGAATCGTTACTGCGAAACCTACAGCTGCAAGGAATTGATCAACGAATTCGCAGAGGTTAAGTAACGAAGTACTGCTGATCATTGCGTGCATCTGAGTAATGAAAGAGAGACATGTTAAAGTTTCATCCAGGAATCGCCCGCTCGGGAATCATCGTCGAATTCCCTCACCCTGTTTTGGTCTTTCGAATTCGAGATGCCTGGGACTTCGAGAAAATGAAAGTCCCTTTGAGAGATGGTGATCAAATTGTGGGGCATTCCAAAGCAGGAAGCGACATCGCCATCGAAGGTCAAATCGGGCAGCATTCTGGTTCATTGAAACTTTCTGAACCAGAAATGCTGACAACTCTGAACACAATTCGAGACGCACTCGATGTCAATTCTGTAGACGGGAGCTATTCATTAGTTGCCTTTAATGATGATGCCGTCGATGACCATCGCTACTTCAAAAATTGTACAACAACGAAGTTTGAGTTCGACCTGTCGAACCCAAACATCTACTCATTTGCAGCTGTGATTCATGCTGCCGATCCCATTCTCTATTCAGGATCGCTGCCCGCTCTTTAAGAGCAAACACTCTGTGTATCACTGCTCCGGTATTTAAGAGTGTGATTAAAAGTGTGCGAATGGAGACGCAATCTGCCCCCTCATCCTAACCTTCTCCCCACAATCAAGTTGCAGGCAAGAATGAATATCAAATGTGGGGAGAAGGGACATCAGTTCGCTTCGCTCACTTTAATTCAACAGTTGTAGATCTCACGCCACGACGAGCTAGCGAAACTACTAAGAGAACCATCTTTTCAGAAACTTTGTAATCGAAGATACGTCCCATGACCTTTGAACGCCGAATCTTACATCACGGATCTTCGCCTACTGGTACACCGGTCATTCTTTCATTGCAGGCAGTGAAAAAATGTTGGTTCGAGTTGAATCGACAAGGTGGTTGTGGAGCGGGTGAGTTGATTCTCTCAAACGAATTCTTTGATCGTGATCAGGTCGAAATCGGTGACTGGATTAGTTTCGAATATGCCAATGACGATCGATGGTATCTCGGACGTATCGAAGAACGACATTCTACGAGTCCGGCGCAAGTGCGGTTAAGACTTCAAGGGATGTCGATCCAGCTGAATGAAGTTTTTCCTGGCGGTTTTGGAGTAGCTGCGGATGGAATGAAACCTCATCGGTACGCTGCAAATCAACAGTTTACTCATGACCCAGATCGAGACATCGAGACGTTTGATTCAGTCGCTTCTGCAACAGAATTAGTTGAGAAACTGATTCAACAATATGTCGTTCCCGCCACACAAATTTCCTTCGAACCTTCGTTGATGGAAGCTCCACTGCAAGAAGCTGCATTGAATAGTCTCAAGGTTCGAGGAGAGGAGTCGATTCGCAGCATTCTGAAAGAATTATCGACTCGGGCTCAAGGAGCTTCCTGGGGCGTGAATGAACAGGGTCAGTTTTTCTTTTTAAGACGAACCGATCAAGCAGTCGCAGCCTATCGAGAAGGCGTCAACCTAACGGATCTGAGTGAAATACGAGATCGCGAACACCTTTTCAATCGTATCTTATTGACCGGAGACTACATCTACGACCGTCGAGAACAGTCGGACATGATCGCTCGGCGCTCCTATCGCTGGCGTGGCAATTTCGTTGAACCGATCAGCCGTGCATCTCATGGGGAGAAACGCATCCGGCTCTGGCTCCCTTGGGTAAGAACTCAAGCAGATTCAATGGCGTTTGCAAAAGAGTTCTTTCGAACATATTCACAACCTGTCAGCCGCTTTCTCATTGAAGTCGATTCAACAGAAACTCTTCCCAAACCATGGGCGGGAAGATTTGCTGTCTACGACAAGCAAGGCGAATTATTAACCTTTTCATATGCTGAAACGGTTCGGGTGATTTTTGATCATACTCCCCGCTTGCGAATGGAATTAGGACCTCTCGATCCGCGTGAACTTTGGGCAGAACCTCCGCAAGACGAAC
The DNA here is from genome assembly GCA_018659505.1 of Planctomicrobium sp. Classification (GTDB taxonomy): domain Bacteria; phylum Planctomycetota; class Planctomycetia; order Planctomycetales; family Planctomycetaceae; genus Thalassoglobus. Next base: position 2,115 of record JABJMI010000348.1, on the reverse strand, counting down.
GCTGGGAACTCCCGGATCAACACCTCTCTGCTGGTGGCGACGTGAGTCTGCCTCCAACACTTTCTATTGGCGCTCCTCCTCCTCCGCCGCCTGATCCACCACAACCACCGTTACCTCCACCACCTTGGAGTTCGTACTCCTCGCTGGAGAGTTCAGATTTATCGAGTCTGGATTCCAGTGGATTATATTCTTCACTTAACTCGAGTGGTCCAGTTTCATCGTGGGAGTCGAGTGAAGAAGAGACCGTTGAGAGTTCGAATGGTCAAGGCTCATCCGATTCTGATAGCACTTCAGCAAGTGCAGGTTCTTCAGGCGATGAGTCATCCTTGATCTCATCATTGCAAGCATCGGATTCAAGTTATACTGATTCATCCGCAGCGAGCGAGGATTCAAATAATAGCGAATCCTCGATTAATGGAAGCTCTGGGGGAACTGACTATTCCAGCAACTTAGGAAGTAGCGATTTCTCTTCCTCGGGGCAGCAAACTAGTTCTAACAATTCTTCCCTGACGACATCATCAAGCGTTCAAACTTCAAGTGCAGAATTCTCCGAGAGCGGAGAGCTCTCTGGATCTGAACAATTGAGTTCGAATTTATCAAATCCATCTGATGCTGGAACAACTCATACTGACACTGCTTCAACTGCCGGGTCCGCTTCAGGCTCATCATTAGGGACAAACGGGACATCGTGGAGTAGTCAAAATCAGTATAGCTCCAGCTATCCGCTTTGGAGCAGTGAATCTGACTTCTATTCAGAAACCTAAGCCGCAGTTAGCCGTTAGCCAATTCATTGGATAAGCATGTTTTATCGACTCGAAACAGATGGGGCACGACAAGAGGTTCAGCTCAAGAATTTCTATTCGGGTTCGAATTCATCTGCGTGTTGGATCATTGGTGGTGGTGTCTCGTTACGGGAACTTCCAATTGACCTAATTCGGAACTCACCTCTTCCGAAATTCGGCATGAACCTCGCCGGCAGTGGATTGCTGAGACCAAATTTCTGGACGAGTTACGATCCAACCGCAAGGTTTCATCGGTCAATTTATCTCGACCCTTCGATTGTCAATTTTCTGCATCGTAGTCGAGCCATGGACCTCGTCCCGGAGTCGACTGCTAAAGTTTGTGACTGCCCGGCGACCCTCTTCTTTGATCGCTCGCGTGAAAATTCATTCCAGGATTTTTTGCAACCTCAAGAGAACTTATTGCCTGACTGGCAGGACTCCTTCTTGCAAACAATTCAAATCGCCTATCAGCTAGGATTCAGGCGTCTTTACCTGGCTGGCTGTGAAATGTTCATTTCTCCGACCGAACAACAATTACAACTTGCTGAGAAGCATGATGTTCATTACGAAAAAAATGAGCTACTGAAAAGTTTTGTAGAACGCTGCTATCAAGCAGGCATTAAGAAAAGCGAGTTAGAGTCAATCAACAGCGGGGCACAGTATCATTTCGATGAATCTAAGGAACTCGGAGCGACGATTCAGACAGACTTTCACTACTTTCGTGTCGCTCAATATCTCCGACTTGCTCGCAAGGCTCTCGCGTTATCTGGACTGCAAATTGTGAGCGTGACTCCCAGCAGCAGGTTGAACGACTACTTTCGCTATCAATCGATAGAAACGACTGTCTCAGAGATTCAATCTGATATTGGCGATCCTGTATTAGAGTCAACGAGAGGATTGTATACGGGAAAACTCGATCGTACACCGCTCGCTTTGGGACCAATGCGAGATTTCAAACCACATTTTACTGCCCCTAAGGAACAACTGGTTCGACCTCAGCCTGATCCTCGTAAAGTCATCGATCTTCCTGAAGTGCCAGTTTATCTCAATGAAAATCCATGAATCCCATTATTTCCATGTTTGAATGATTGATTCTTTTGAGGTTCCAAGACACCGATTCACACGACAATTGGTAAATTCGGCAGAATTGCTATTTTTTCTCCAGTTTGACTGACCGGTACGACCGATAAACAATCTACAGCACCTCGTGCGCACGGTAGTGATCGCTGCGCATGAACTTCGAATAAGCACATTCACCGAATGAGCTGAGTGGCAATTATGGCCGATAGAGAGAATGGAAGGGAATCCATGGACGCGCAGGCAAAGCTTGTTC
>JABJMI010000516.1 GCA_018659505.1 Planctomicrobium sp. | reverse complement strand
TCATATCAGCTATTTAATTCAGTGAAGAACCACCATATTAGGACTGCTTTGGCTGAATGCTTAAGTCTGTTCAGTTTTCAAAGTGTGAATTCGCTGTTACTATCTTTGGCTGATCAGGATTCTTTAATACAGACCGGCGTTGTTTAAGTTCGTTCCGGTCTACAATGGAGTGAGGAACTCAGAATGCTCCGATTTGGATTATTTCTTACTGTTGCAGGGATCGCTTTAGGTATGTCAGGACTGTCGCACGTTGAAGGGGCTGAAGAAGTCACTTCGGTCGAGGGAATTACAGAGTACAAACTCGACAATGGCGTGAAAGTCTTGTTGTTCCCAGATCCGTCAAAACCGCAGGTCACAGTCAATATGACTGTCTTTGTTGGCTCTCGTCACGAAGGCTACGGCGAAGCGGGAATGGCTCACCTGCTGGAGCATATGCTCTTCAAAGGAACGCCAGATCATCCCAAAATTCCTAAAGTCTTGAAGGAACACGGAGCGGAATTCAACGGAACGACTTGGCTCGACCGGACGAATTACTACGAAACACTACCCGCCAGCGAAGAGAACCTCAGCTTTGCCATTAAATTGGAAGCTGACCGCCTAGTGAATAGTTACGTCAAAGGCGAAGACCTTGTCTCAGAAATGACTGTTGTGAGAAATGAGTTCGAACGCGGCGAAAATTCGCCGTCACGGATTCTTGGTCAAAAGGTAATGTCCGCTGCGTATGAATGGCATAATTATGGTCAATCAACCATTGGCAACCGTGCCGATATCGAGAAGGTTTCTATCGAATCTCTTCGTCGCTTCTACAAGAAATACTATCAGCCAGACAATATCATGGTGATTGTCGCAGGAGCGTTTGACTCTGAGTTTGCTTTGAAAGAAATTGAAGCCAGCTTCGGCATTATTCCGGCGCCAGAACGAGAACTGGATGCGACGTACACACAAGAGCCTGCACAAGACGGCGAACGGCTTGTCACACTAAGACGAGTTGGTGATGTCGGTCTAGCTGCTGCGATGTATCACATTAGCTCCGGAGCACATCCTGATTACGTGGCAGTCGATGTTCTTGAACACATCATGACATCCTCACCATCAGGTCGTCTTTACGAAGCTCTTGTCGAATCAAAACTCGCAGCGAGTGTTTCAGGTGGAGCTTATGCAGTCCATGATCCAGGCGTGATTCGCTTCATGGCGGAAGCCTCACCCGGTGTTGATCCGCGAGATGTTCTCTCGAAGATGTTGGAGATCACTGAAACAGTGGGTGAAGAGGGAGTTACTGAAGAAGAAGTCGAACGTGCGAAACGCTACTGGCTCAAAAACTGGGAAATGGCTCTTGCGGATTCAAGTCGCTTGGCGGTGCAGCTGAGTGAATGGGCATCACAAGGGGACTGGCGTTTGATGTTCCTCTACCGTGATCGACTGGAAGCAGTGACAGCGGACGATGTGAATCGCGTCGCGAACAAGTATCTCCGACAGAACAATCGTACTGCGGGATTGTTTATTCCAACTGAAGAAGCAGAACGTGTTACCGTTCCAGAGGCACCGGAACTTGCTGAGATGATTGGCGACTACAAGGGACGAGAAGCGGTCGCGATGGGAGAAGCATTTGATGTTTCACCACAAAACATTGAAGAGCGAACCACACGCGTAACTTTACCTTCGGGTGTGAAGGCAGTCATGCTGCCGAAGAAAACTCGCGGCGAATCTGTCGTCCTGCAACTCAATCTTCGCTACGGTGATGAGAGTACATTAAAAGGCATGGAGACAGCGACTGGGTTGCTTCCTTCCTTAATGACTCGCGGAACGAAGTCTCTTTCACGTCAAGAATTGCAGGACCTTCTCGATTCGAACAAAGCGAAGCTCAGTGCTTCCGGGGCAGCTGGTTTAGTAAGTATTGATATCGAGACCCGCCGAGAATTCTTACCAACCGTTCTTGGAGTCCTAAAACAGATTCTGCGTGAGCCAACGCTGGACGCCGAAGAATTGGAACTGATTCGAAATCGTCGACTCTCTGGTTACGAACAACAACTATCTGACCCGACCTCACTGGCAAGAATCGCACTTTCCAAAGCGATTTCGAAAGAGTACCCATACGATGACGTCCGGCATGTCGCCACTGTTGAAGAAGAGATTCAGAAATGGAAAGACGTAACAAGAGATCAGGTCGTTGAACTCTACGAAGATTATTTGAACGGAACGAATGGAGAACTCTCTGTTGTCGGTGACTTCGATATCGAAGAGATTCAACCCATTGTTGAAGATATCCTCGCTGACTGGACTTCAGAAATTGAATTCCAACGCATTCCACGTTCGGGAGATGTGGAGGTTTCCAATAAGAAAATTGACATCCTGACACCAGATAAAGAAAACGCGACATACCTCGCTGGTTCTGTATTTCCAATCAAAGATTCGAATGCAGATTACAATGCACTGATGATCGGGAACTACATCCTGGGTAGCAGTGGACTCTCTTCTCGCTTGGGTGATCGTGTTCGCCAAGAGGAAGGACTCTCCTACAGCGTTGGTTCATTCATGAGAGCGTCACCAATCGACAAGCGAACCACCCTGATGGTCTATGCCATTACAAATCCAGACAACATGCCGAAAGTTGTCACTGCGATTCGAGAAGAACTGGAATTGCTCCTTGCAGAAGGCGTGACAGCTGAAGAATTAGCAGCTGCGAAGAAAGGCTACCTGGAAAGACAGCTCGTTGACCGCTCTGACGACAAGCAATTGGTCAACGCACTGGCAAATACTGCCTATCTCGATCGGACGATGCAGTTTTATTCTGATCAGGAACAAAATATTCAAGCTTTGACAGAGGACGCAGTCAAAGCTGCGTTCAACAAAAGACTCAATTTAGATCAGTATGCAGTTGTGGCTGCTGGTGACTTAAACCGTGTGAGCAAAACAGGCTCGGACGAAAAGGAAATGAAGAAAGAAAGCCCGATGACTTCTAAAAGCGACGCTGAGTTCAAGACAACTGAATCTGGTCTGAAATATAAAATTCTGGAAGCCGGAGACGGAAATTCTCCAACCGCAGCGAACACTGTCGTCTGCCATTACAAAGGCTGGCTCGATAACGGGGAAGAGTTTGATAGCTCTTACAAACGCAATCAACCCGCAACTTTTCCGCTAAATGGAGTGATTCGCGGTTGGACTGAAGGTCTTCAACTCGTCAAAGAAGGTGGCAAAATCGAACTGGAAATCCCTGCCGATCTAGGCTACGGAGACCGTGGAGCACCTCCCGTCATTCCCGGCGGAGCGACATTGCACTTCGAAATAGAATTGATCGAAGTGAAATAATTCGGTATGAAACCGTAGGGTCCGCTGTGCGGACCACAACCAAGCGCATCTGTCTACATTCTATGCAAAGAGTCAGGTTATGAAAATATTTTGGGGACTTCTGTCCATCGTTATTTGTTGTGGTTGTGTCGCTGGCCCTGGTGACTTCGCCAGCAAATCAGCAGATGATTCCAAAACGCAAGCGGCAGCGAACGACGCTGAAGTTGCAGAAGAGTCTGAAGTCGTTCAGGTTTCCAGTACGAGCTTGGAAGATCGCCCAGAGTTCAAAACGACCAGTTCAGGGTTGAAATATCGAATCTTGAAGACCGGCAAAGGTCGTAAACCGAATGCGAATTCGACCGTCACTTGCCACTACAAAGGCTGGCTCGATAACGGGAAAGAATTCGATAGTTCTTA
>JABJMI010000312.1 GCA_018659505.1 Planctomicrobium sp. | reverse complement strand
GCCCAGAAAACATCTCCGGGCTGGACCTTACGTGAGTCAATTTCAATCCTGTTGACCATTGCAACTTCATCTGCAATACCCACAGGAGTGCCGCCGGTTGCGACGATCAGTTCATCGAACGTCAACGAACGCATTGTACTATTTCCATGTCGTAATTCTTTGAACGCATCATTATCCCGCCACTCTCGCAGGAAGGTGAGTGTGATCTTTCTTTGATGTCATTGCCTGCCAAATTGCATTTTTGCAAACAGCGACATCATCAAACGTAAGTTTTTGCCCACCAATCATCTGGTACTTTTCATGACCTTTGCCAACAACCAGCACCGTATCTCCAGGAGCAGCGAGTTGAATCGCTTTTGTAATGGCAACTTGTCGATCAATCTCAATGATCGGTTCGACTGATCTGTTACTGAAACCTTCGTGTATCTCTTTGATGATCGATTGAGGAGATTCACTGCGTGGATTGTCGCTCGTTAAGACGACAACATCAGCTTCTGATGCGGCTTCTCCCATTGGGATTCTTTTGGACTTGTCACGATCACCACCTGCACCGAAAACTAAAATCGTTTTTCCGGAAGTAAATGAACGAGAGGTCGCAATCACGTGCTTGATCGCATCATCTGTGTGTGCATAATCGACAAAGACCTGAAAGTCCTGCCCACAATTGACCGCTTCCATGCGGCCAGGGGCAGGCTCACACGCTGCGAGTCCTTCGCAGATTTCTTCAGTCGTCAGTCCGAGATGAATTGCTCCGCAAGTCGCTGCAAGACAATTCATCACGTTGTGTCGACCAATCAGTGTGTTATCGATCAACATTCTCTCGACTCCATAATGAATGAAGAATCGAGAACCTGTTGCTGTTAACTCAACAATCTCTCCAGTGATGTCAGCCTCATCGCCAAATCCGTAAGTTAATGTTCCAATCTTACGGTCAGACTCAGGAACCAGCTTTTCCCAGTGCTCATCATCTGAATTCAGAATCAGAGCGCCGCCAGGCTTGATGTATTCAACAATTTTAGATTTCGCTGCGATGTAGGATTCGATGTCCTGGTGATAGTCGAGATGGTCGTGTGTAATGTTGCTCACAATGGCAACATCGAGACCAATCCCTGCTGGACGCGATTGGTCCAGGGCATGGCTGGAAAGTTCGATGGCTGCGTAGTTGGTCTCTCGATCTCGCATGGCTGCCAGATGTCGAGCAAGTGTCATGGCGTCAGGCGTGGTGAGCACTGATGGCTCGGACTGGACACCGTCGCTGTATTCGACAGTTCCTATTAACCCAGTTGGACGAGAGGCATTTTCGAGAAGGGACCTCAAAATCCAGGTGGTCGTTGTTTTACCATTCGTGCCAGTCACACCTGCGATTCCCATCTTGCGGGAAGGGTGACCGTACATGCCATGGCAAATCTGACCGTAGGCTTTCGGAACGTCGGATACGATGCATTGAGGAAGGGAAACATCCGCGAGTGGGTAATCAGTGAGGATTGCCGCGGCCCCGCGTTGAAGGGCTTGGGGAATAAAGTTTTTACCGTGAGTACGGTGACCGGGGAGGGTAACGTAGAGACATCCCGGAGTGCATTCGTCGCTGTGACTCGCCACCGAGGAAACGGTGATTTCGGCACAACCAACGAAACTGGCTGAGGGGATCAGCCCGCGAAGGGTAACTGAACCGGGTTGTCGGAGGGGAATTAACATGTAAAAGGGCGTCCTGCCCATCAGCTTGGTCGGCATCGAATCAGTGATTCAATTCAGACCAAACCGCGTCGTCCGTGACGAATATTAAAGTGACTTGATGTGCCTAAGTTCAAAATCATAAAGAACTTTATGAAATCGGACTACAGCATTTCGTATAAGGACTGAGTGACTGTGACCGGCGTGAGTTGCCGGTCGAGTGAGAGGCATTCTGCTGATTTTCCAGAATCGGTCAACAAGACTTTGACACAATTTCAAATTTCGTCGTCGTTGGTTGTACTTCTTACACGGTGTTGGAAGTCTCGCTGACCTTTAAGTTTGCATACCAGGCTAGAAACGCTGCAATTTTGCCGAACAGTCTTCAACAAGATAAAATGCAATTGATTCTTCAAACGAATCGTCGCTTGGACGACGTAGACATCTTGTTCAGAATTAAAATCTCTAATGAATCTCGAAAGATGCTTCACTCAAACAAACGATTTCTTGCCTACTTCATTTCAGGATTGCTCATCATCGGAGCGATTGCTCTCGGGGTCTATCTGTGGAAGCAGCCATCCAGCCATGAACGAATGATTTGTCGGTGCATGGAAGCTGAATGCCATCCTGTCTGGCGGGACCTGTATGATGGGAAGATCAATGCTGGTGACGACTTAGATGATACCCTCGCACTGACCCAGCCCAGCAAAATCATTAAGGAGGGGCGATCCACTTTCCTGATTTATTATCAGGATTATGACAAAGACGCGCCTGTCTTGTACTTTACAGGAGTTTCAATCGAGTCAATCGACGGAAAATTGATTAGTGCGCATAGTGCCAGCTGTACCTGGACTTTTCAATTCTTTGACAAGCTACATCGCGAAGAGGATTATTTTCCATTCGGTCACCGCAGCCTTCCAGGCGGAAGAGCAATCTCTTTGAGTCCCAAATAAATTCTATGGAGACGAGACAATCTTGTTCTAAAATTTCCTCAGCGAAGTGATGTATCCAGATCCGTCTAAGCGTACCGACAAGCACACCGAGAACGTAACCCACCATTTCTTCTATTTTGCACTGAATTCATGAACCATCTTAACTAATGCTTTCACATTGTCGGGGTTCATGTCTGGTTGGACACCATGTCCGAGATTGAAGATATGACCGGGGTGCCCGGCATTCGCTGCGAGAACTTCTTTCGTTCTCGCTGCTAAAACATCGAGGTTTGCGTATAACGAAATCGGATCGAGGTTTCCTTGGATGGCACGATCCGTCCCGATGATGTTTCTTGCTTCGGCGAGATCAACTCGCCAATCGATTCCAACAACCTGTCCGCCCGCTTCGACTTGAGCAGGCATGAGGGCAGGGTTCCCAGTCAAGAAATTAATTAACGGGGTTTCTGACGGAATCGAATCAATGAGTTGTTTTGTATAGGGTTGAACGTAGCGCAGATAATCTGATGGCGAAAGACAACCTGCCCAACTGTCAAAAATTTGAACCGCTTGCACGCCAGCATTGATTTGGGCATTCAAATACTTCGAGAGTGACTCGACGAGGCGTTCCATCAAAGCTTTCCAAGCAGCTTCATCATTATACATGATTGTCTTGGTGCGAATGTAATTCTTTGAACCGCCACCTTCGATTGCATAAGATGCCAAAGTGAATGGAGCACCGGCAAAACCTAGCAATGGAATGTCTGCCGGCAAATCTTGACGAATCAACTTTATCGCCTGGAAGACGTAATCCAGAACTTCAATTGATTCAACAGGTTTAACTCGATCAATTTCCTTCGCTTCCATCAATGGATTATGAATGACCGGTCCTTCACCTTTGACGTACTCTAGATCGAACCCCATTGGCTGCAAGATCGGAAGGAGATCAGCAAACAGAATGGCTGCATCGACACCGAGAACTTCTCGAGCGGTGAGAGTGACTTCAGCAGCAAGTTCCGGAGTCTTGCAGAGGTCGATAAAGGTCGTTTTACTGCGGACAGCCATGTATTCCGGGAGATAGCGGCCAGCCTGCCGCATGATCCAAACGGGCGTACAGTCTGTTTCTTCGCAGCGAGCTGCCTTCATGAAACGGCTATTATAAAGTTCAGGAGTCATCGTCATGAGCGGATTTCTATTGATTCGATTTGTCGTTGAGTAATTGTGAAGTCAGAAAACCGAGCCCCCTATGGTTCGACATTCAGCCGGGAAGAAGGTTCT
>JABJMI010000263.1 GCA_018659505.1 Planctomicrobium sp. | reverse complement strand
ATGGAAGCTGGAGATTTCTACTCCTCTTCGGGAGTTGCTTTGAGATCTTTTGAGAATGATGGAAATTCGCTCAGTGTTGTGGTGAATCCTGTAGAAGGAGAAACCTATAAAATTGAATTCGTCGGTACGATGAAAGATGCGAACCTAGAAGGCGAACCGATTTTGAATGAAAAAGATGAACCACTGCCAACAACGCATCGCTATAGTCCAGAAATCGGAAAGGTTCTCCAGTCAACAACAGAAAATTCCGCGAGCTACAAGTTTACTGGCGACGAATTATACGTCCGTGCTCGCATCACATCTTCAGCCGACCATCCCAATCCATCGGAAGTTGGAGACAAAAAACAAGCCTGGGTTCAACCAGTTGTGCCGGGGAAATAATTAACCGTTCACGGACTTAGATTCAGAGACTGTTTGAGAACCACGAAATAAACGAATAGCACGAAAGTAAAAACTCTGGCTCGCATCAAATTAGCAAGTATTGTCGAAGCAAGACGCTGAATCTGTATACTCCAATAATAGAAATTTCTAGACAGGATGAACAAGATTTACAGGATGAGATGAACGCTTTCCAATCTGCTAAACATGAACGATCTAGGAAATGTCTCATCAGACTTGAGTTTTTTTATTCACAAGTGAATTGTTGAATCTGAGGAGAACGTCACAATCTTTATCCTGTTCATCATGTCAATCCTGTCTAAGTTCAAGGGATGTGATTGACAGGGTGATTCGTCCAGAGAGGTTTGTCAGTCTCCCTCTCTTCTTTTCGTGTCATTTGTGTGTTTCGTGGTTTACCAATAGTTTCAATCTGTGAACGGTTACCAAATAATTAACCAGATCGTTGCAAACTCAAAATATCGAATACGGAATTTCGAATGCGTTTTCTATTGGTACTCTTCGCTTCAAACTTGATAATTCTCAGTGAAAGATCGGTATTGGCTCAAGCACAAGTTGATTTCAATACACAGATCCGTCCCATCCTGTCGGAGAACTGTTTTCACTGCCATGGTCCCGATGCGGAGCAAAGAGAAGCCGAATTAAGACTCGACGAGCACAACGGTGCGCTGAGTGCCATTGAACCGACGGATCGGTCAGCGAGCGAACTCTTCAAAAGAGTCACATCGAAAGATGAATTCGAGGTAATGCCGCCACCCGATTCCAATCGAAATTTAACAGACGAACAAATCGAGTTGTTAGGTCAATGGATTGATCAAGGGGCAGAATGGGGAGAGCACTGGTCTTGGACACCGATTGTTACTTCGCAAACTCCGACGGAACCTGCCTTTGATCAATTACCAGTCAGAAATCCCATTGATGCTTTTGTTCAAGTGATGCTAATCAGGAAGGGGCTGTCTCCTTCTCCTGAAGCTGATAAGCATACTCTGATTCGAAGAGTCACACTCGATCTCACTGGCCTGCCCCCTACTCCAGAAGAGGTTCAGAACTTTCTCGTTGACGACTCTCCGAATGCTTATGAGAAAGTCGTTGATCGCCTACTGGCGTCACCAGCCTATGGAGAACGTATGGCGTGGAACTGGCTCGATGCTGCCCGCTACGCCGATTCAAATGGTTATCAAGGTGACCGTGAACGAACGATGTGGCCCGGGCGAGATTGGGTGGTCGAGGCGTTTAACAAGAACCTGCCTTATGACAAATTCACCGTCTGGCAATTAGCGGGTGACTTGTTACCTGATGCAACATTCGAACAAAAACTCGCCACCGGGTTTTGTCGTAATCACATGATCAACGGTGAAGGGGGACGGATCGCTGAGGAGAATCGTGTTGATTACGTCATGGATATGGCTGAAACGACTGGCACGTTATGGCTGGGTCTGACTTTCAATTGTTGTCGCTGCCATGATCATAAATTCGATGCACTTTCTCAAGAAGATTACTACAGCCTGTTTGCATTCTTTAACCAGACGCCGGTGACTGGTGGTGGAGGAGATCCACAGACTGCACCAGTGATCGCTGCACCGACTGCAACGCAAAAGAAACAAATCTCCGATCAAGAAGGTTTACTCAAAGATGCGAAACAAAAGTTGGTGAAACGAGCGAAGGAACTGAATTCCAAACAATCAAAGTGGGAACAGGAGCAACTTGCGAAACTTGACGATGTTCAAAGTTGGGAAATGTTAGCTGCTACAGAGCTTTCAGCGACTCATCAACAACTTGAACAATCCGAAGATGGAGTCATCTTCGCCAGTGGAGATAATCCGGATAACGATACTTACGTGATCGTTACGGAACCGACACTGAAAACAATTACAGGATTACGACTCGATGCATTACGGCATAATTCACATACCGATCGAGGATTTGCCCGTTCGAACAGTGGGAATTTCGTTCTCACTGAGGTGGAAGTCACTCTTATCAACAATGATGAAACGAAGGAAATATTGATCGCATCGGCTCAAGCGACCTATGAGCAAGGGCAGTTGAAGATTGAGAATACCTTTGATGGAAAAAGCGGCAGTGGCTGGGCAGTTCTCGGTAGCAAGCCGATTCACGAAGTCGATCATGCAGCTGTTTTTCAATTCAAGAATCCTGTCGAATTGACTCTTGGAAGCAAGCTTGAGATCACTCTTCGGCACGATTCTGTCCATAAGAGTCATAACCTCGGACGGTTCACGATCTCTATGACTGACGACGCAACTCCAACGCTGGAGTCGTCTGATCCACTCTCATTAGCCAGGGCACTAACCACTCCAGTCACGGGTCGCAGCCAGGAACAGAGGAAACTGCTGGTTGATAAACATCTCGCTGAAGATCCCCAATATACCAGCATTCGGAAGGAATTCGAACCGATTGAGAAACGATTGAAATCGCTGCGAGGACAAATCCCCAAAGTGATGGTTATGGAGGACATCCAACAACCTCGCGATAGCTTCATCCTGACTCGCGGACTTTACACGGCACCGACAGAAAAAGTCTCAGCGAACGTCCCCGCGAGCCTTCCGCCTCTTACCGAAAACTCGACCTACAATCGATTGGATTTGGCGAACTGGCTCGTCGCTGATGAAAATCCTCTTACAGCGAGAGTCGTGGTCAACCAATTTTGGCAGCAACTCTTCGGAATTGGGATCGTCAAAACATCCAACGATTTCGGCGTTCAAGGAGAGATTCCTGTTCATAAAGATTTATTAAATTGGCTGGCGGCTGACTTTCGCTATTCAGGCTGGGATGTCAAGCGGTTGATGAAACGTATGGTGATGAGCCACACCTATCGGCAGTCTTCTAAAGTAACTCCAGAACTGATCGGTAAAGACCCTGAGAACCGATTGCTCGCACGCGCCCCGCGACATCGACTCCCTTCATGGATGCTACGCGATCAAGCGCTCGCAGTCAGTGGACTCTTAAATTCCGAGCAGGGTGGACCATCGGTGAATGTTTACCAACCTCCTGGAGTTTGGGAAGAGGCGACTTTCGGGAAGAAAAAGTATACTCAGGATCACGGGGACGCTCTTTATCGTCGCAGCATGTATATCTTCTGGAGGCGGATCGTCGGACCGACTGTCTTCTTCGACAACGCGTCTCGTCAATCTTGTAGCGTGAACACTTACCTGACCAACACGCCCTTGCACGCTCTACAAACATTGAACGACACAACTTATGTCGAAGCAGCTAGAGTTCTCGCGGAGAAAGCACTTCTGGTTGAAGATATCCCCGATGAAGATCGTCTCAACTGGATCGCTCAACGAGCCATTGCACGAGACTTCAAACCGGCTGAAGCAAAGATACTATTAGCAGGTTTGGACCGATCACAAAACAAATTCGATTCAAATCCTGAACATGCAAAAAAGTTATTATCGATTGGAGAATTTCCTCGGAACGAAAGTCTGAACATAACGCATCATGCCGCTTGGACAACTTTGTGTCTGGCAATCTTGAATCTTGATGAGACACTGACGAAGGAATAATCAGATGGACCCTCTCTATCAGAATCGACTGCATGTCACGCGCCGCGAATTCTTTGGAAAGTCGGCAGCGGGGATCGGAACGGCAGCACTATCGTCTCTGTTGAATCGCGACGCTTCGGCAGCGGTGACACCGGTTGGTGGT
>JABJMI010000152.1 GCA_018659505.1 Planctomicrobium sp. | reverse complement strand
GATCAGTTGAAGCTCACTGGAAAATGAATGCTGACGTCCGGCAAGTGCTTTGATCGTTGCACTTGCAATGCCTTCATCTTTAGACTGCACAGCGATACCCCAAGTGCCAGCCAATTCGTCTGGAACACTCTTGAGATTGGAATGTTCAATTCCTTCCATTGCAGCCAAGAACATCGCACGATCAGACGTGTGAAGTTCAAGTGCGTTGTGCAGAGTCGGTATTAACTCTGGAGCCGTTGCAAACGCAGCAATCAATGCTGTCGCGTCTTCGTTAGAAATCGGAATCTGTCCAGAGATCCAGCTATCAATGAGATTCGCTACTTCACTCGCCCATTCTGGATGATGCTGCAATACATTGAGTGCCGCTTTTATCATTTCAGGACTGCCACCTTTTGCGATGAGCTGCATGACATCCTCAGAATTGAGGATCTCGGGAGCAATTTGATCCAATACAATTAAAGCAACTCGGCGAGTCTCCACATGATCGGATGTTAAGCCCTTGCGGATTTCAGGAGGAGCATTGATTTGCATCAATGCATAGATCAAAGCGTGGTCTTCAGATCGATCCTCAAGAAGACTCGCATGTTTCAAAATCGCAGGCACGGCAGACTTCTCTCCAATCTGCCCAAGTGCAGTTAATGCTGCTCGACGAACATGTGGTGATTCATCGTTTAGCCTTGCAACCAAACCATCGATTGCTTTTTTATCTTTTGTGACACCAACCGACTTGCACGCCGCTGCGCGAACAGTTTCGTCTCGATCATTGAGAACGAGTCGTACATATGCTTGAGCAACAGCGTTGTCTTGCATTCGCGTACATGCCCAAACAAGATTCAGGCGAATAGGAACATCGCCACGGACGATCCAGGTTTTGATATCTGGCAGAAGCGACTCACCCCGCAAGGCACATTCATCGATGGCTCTTTCGCGAACTGTGAAACGAGTGTCCATGCACATGAAGATGAGTTCCCGATTGCTGAGGTTTTTCCATTCTATCCGCAAGCCGCGAGGATCAGACCAGTTCGGCATACCCTCTTTTCGAATGCGATAGATTCCACCTTTGATATCAGGCTTCGCGATTTGCGAAGTTGGGCAACCGATGCGAAACCAGCCTCCGGTATCAACAAGCAATAACGATCCGTCTGCATCTTCGAGTACATCGGTCGGATGGAAATCAGGGTCGCTGCACGTTAGGAATTCGTGTTGCTGTGATCTATAGGTTGATCCCTTCTTATTGAGCTCAATCCGCACAAGTTGTCCGGTATTGAAGATCGTGACGAACATGTTGTCTCGAAAACTACGGTCAAGCACCCCGCTGCGATACCGGTTTGTTCCAGAGACGCCGACGTGTCCAAATTGATGAACCGGACCTAGGAGCTCGCCTGTTCGAGGGAGTTCGCCCAACACTCTTTGAGAGTGAGGATAGGCTCCTCCATGTAACCAATGAACTAGACAATCGCTACGAGGTCCGCTGTAAAGAATATTGACCGTCCCCAGGACGTCTCCCGATTCAGTGAAATCGACTTCGACCGGGTTGTCCATCCCACCGCCAGCATGAATCTGCAAGTCGCTACCGTCTGGCCAGGCAGAGAAAATGTATGAGCCAGATCGTTTTGAAGTGACGTTCCCTTCTTCATCTTCCAACTCGTGACCGTGGCGACCGTCACACCAATAAATCCGTCCTTCGGGAGAAAGAAAACATCCATGCACACTGGCAGCGTTCCCGTTGTAGCCGAATTTGGCAGGCAATTTTGTGCGAACGTCTGCGACTCCGTCATCGTCGGTGTCTTGCAGTTTCCAGATGTGAGGAGGCGATGCGACATAGAGTGCATCACGATACCAACAGGCTCCCATCGGCAGCGTCATATTGTCAGCGAACACGGTCGACTTGTCGAAGATCCCATCCTGGTCAAGGTCCTCCAACATCTTAATGGAGTTCGGCAACTGCTCTTCGAGGTCATCGTTTCGTAAATTGAGCCCCGCACTCTCAGCGACGAACAACCTTCCACGGTCATCAAAACCTGCCATCATCGGGTGCTGAACCAGCATTGACGAAGCCACCTTTTCAACAACATATCCTTCTGGCACTTTAATGAGTTCACTCTTGTCGAAATCGTCAATCCGCTTCACCTTATCAAGCAGAATTTTTTCTTTCGGAACGGGAGGATTGAAGAGAACGGTCTGCGAGCCACCGTCGTTCAGCAGATCGTACTTCGGTAGCGAGTTCTTATCGAAAAACTGATCGAGTCGCTTTTGCAAAACTTCCTGTTGATCTCCGGCATCTCGCTTGTAGATATTCTCTTGTTCCTTCGGATCATCTTTGAGGTTGAATAACTCATTAGGTCCATCCGGATAGCGACGAGTTAGCTTCCATTCGTCAGTTCGAATTGTGCGTAGGAATTCGAACTCATAGAAAACTTCCTGCAACCAGTCTTTAATCTCTTGCCCCTTTAAGGCAGCTGAGAAATCACGACCTGCTAACTTAGGGTCATTCTTGATGCTGTCAACGAATCCAAGATACCCCATCAGCGTCGGCAAAAAATCATAGTTACTGACCATGATCTCCGAGCGTTGCCCCGCTTTGATGCCTTGTGGGTGACGCCAGATCATCGGGATCTTCATCATCTCATCGGTGGCAGTCACCGGGCGAGTATGATCACCCATTCCGTAATACCCACCATGTCCACCTGCCCAACCTTGATCGGCTGCGAAGACAACAACGGTGTTCTCATCGAGACCGTTCGCTTTGAGTGCCTGCATGACGCGACCAACTCCGTCGTCGATTCCACTTACTTCGGCAGCGACACGACGATTTGAAATTGGATTATGAAAGTAATCGAGATTGTTGAATTGCCAGGGATGAGTTGGTTCATCAGGAAACGACGTCAGTTCCATATTGCGATAAGTTTCGACGTGTCGATTTCGACCTTCATCCAGAAGCAGTCGACCGAGTGCGTAAGGACCGTTATAAGATAGATACAAAAAGAAAGGTCGTTCATCTTTCTGTTCAATGAACTGGACTGCGTGATCTGTCCAGAATTCAGTTAGGTACTTCGGCTCGGTACGTTGCTTCCCGTCTTCTATGATCTTCGCATCGTAAAACGTGCTTGTCCCACCGTGAGGCATCGTGATCCAGTAGTCGTCGAGACCTTCCTGCGGCTGAAGATTATCTCCCAGGTGCCATTTCCCAACCAACCCGCAGCGATAGCCTTTGGATTTCAAAATCTCCGGGATAGATTGAAACTCTTCCAATGTATTCTTCGCATCAGGTCCGATTTGCAATCGCCCACCACGCAGGAAGCAATGCACTCCATGTTGCGACGGCATTAACCCAGTCAGGAACGTCGCTCGCGTCGGCGAACAAACTGGATTCGACGAGTACGCTTGTTCCATCAGCGTCCCTTCTGCAGCCAGTCGATCAATATGCGGCGTTTTAATCTCAGGATTCCCGTAGCACCCTAAAGTCCAGGCACCGTGATTGTCCGTCAGGATAAAGACAACATTTGGTGCTTGTTCAGAATTCGCTGCAACTAGAACATCATTAAAAGTGAAGAGAAAAGTGAGAATTAAAACCAGAGATCGGCTCACATACATTGACGAGATTCCTTTGAGTAAAAGAGGGATAGCTTTGGAAATCGCTCGTTGTGCATTGAGCATAACTGTTCACGAAAGCACAGGCTATTGTAAGCCCAGAATACACTTGCCAGATGTGACGTCCTTATGGCTGAGAGTGTAGAAGGCGGCTTCGTTAATTTTGAACAGGCAAACGGCAACAGCAGGAGAGACATTTTGTTGCGTTCGCTACAATGTCTCTATAACAGGAGAGCAATTTGAAAACCCTCACAAAAGAACTTTGGATGGAAGTGCCTGAGCGTCGGGCAATCG
>JABJMI010000308.1 GCA_018659505.1 Planctomicrobium sp. | reverse complement strand
ATCAGGATTCGTTCGCCTGGCTTCCTTGACAGTACCAACATTCTGTTGCCTCCTCACTGGAGAGTTCCACCTTTGCTTCCATGCTCATCTGATATCACGCAGTCATCTTCCAAGCGGAAGAGTCCACGATTTCGCCCGCGTGCACTTCAAGGTACCACCCAATCGAAGTGGCTGGACCGCGCACCATGCGCAGCCTGATATCGAGCAAACTGACGCTCAGGATAACGTGACACAACCGGATGTCCATTCATTTTCCGCGATTCTGCAGAATTCGCGGCATCGAATATCGCCCCAAAACCCGCTATTAAGTCACTTACTACAAAGAGTTTACGACCATACCCCCCACTTGCAAAAACTGATAAGACGAGCGAGAATGCGTTTATTCTGGCGGGCACGACGGACTCTTCCTGCCTTGAACTTGTGGTGAGGTGCTCGACCGAAAAGTGACAATACCGCCCTTCCGGGCACGCCTCTTCATCAGATGAGTCCTCAGGTGGCTCGCCGTCATCGTCGCGGAACTAGTGCTCGTCGCTGAAAACTGCCACCAGATTCTGTCGAAGCATGATTCCGTTACGTCAGTGGCTTGAAGCCACTGCATCCTTCTGCTGAAGTCCGTTGTCGCGAACGTGTTGCAGGTCCAGTTACAGCAAATGCCACATCCAAACGGGGTCAGGTCCGGACAAGAACGGAGAACAATCGAATGGTAAGAATCGGAATCATCGGCCTCGGTTTTATGGGGATGACACATTTTGAAGGGGCGCATCGGTTCAAGGATGATGCGAAGTCAGGCCGACGTCGCATTACCGGCTCGAAACTGAAGAATGGCAAGGTCACAGCAATCGCAACTCGAAATCCGAAGAAGCTGGACGGAGACTGGCGGTCGATCCAGGGAAATTTCGGCCCACCGGGATCGCTGAACGATCTATCAAAGATCAAGACATACTCAGACTATCACGAACTGCTGGCGGATCCTGATATTGATCTTGTCGACGTTTGCCTTCCTCTTGAGCAGCACGAGCAAGTCACCCTGGAAGCAATCAAAGCCGGTAAGAACGTGATGGTCGAGAAGCCCATCTCACTTGATCTGAAGGCCGCCAATCGAATGGTTCTGGCTGCACAGAAGGCCAACGTTCAATTGATGGTGGCTCACGTGCTGCCGTTCTTTCCGGAATTCGCATTCGCTCTGTCGGCAGTTGCGAGTGGCAAGTATGGAAAGTTGAAGGCCGCTCATCTCCGCCGTGTAATTACGCCGCCCAACTGGTCGAGCAGCCTGTCTGACTTCCGCAAGATCGGCGGATGGGGAATCGACCTGCACATCCACGACAACCATTTCATCAGCACACTTTGCGGAGCTCCAAAGCAGGTATTCTCGCAAGGGACACTTATTGACGGTTTAGTGAACCATGTTCATTCGAACTATGTCTACGAAGCCCCTGATCTGGCAGTCTCATGCGTCAGCGGCGGAATCGCCGCAAAAGGTTTGGAGTTTGCTCACGGGTTTGAATTGTTTCTTGAGGACGCAACGATCGCCTACAACGCAGGAACTTACGACGGAGAGTGGGTTGTCGATCGGCAAGTGACGCTCATTAAGAATAAGGGCAGGAAGGTCACGACGCCCAAACTCAAAGGCGGCAGCGAGTGGTGTTCGGCATTTACAGCAGAATTGCAGGCTGCAGTCGATGGGATTATTGCCGGAAAGTCGCCTGACATGCTATCTGGCGCAATGGCTCGCGATGCCTTAAAGCTTTGTCACGCTGAAGCAAAAAGCATCGCTTCCGGGCGACTAGTTAAAATCAACTGAAGCACGTCCAGAATTTCACACTACAACATGTCTCTGCGACCGCGGGCATCTGAATTGTGTCTGCAGTACGTTTTCAACAGGGCTGTCTGACCGGCAATCTGAGAATGCGGCAGCAGGAATTGCAGAACAGTCATTGCTACTCCCATGGTTGAAAACCTCCCAGTCAAAACGCACGAAATCAAAGGACTGACAATCGAGGGCTACTCTCGAGCGGCGGTGCAGAGTTACTGGCGTATTCCTGAACTCAAAGTTGGCTTCGATCTTGGCGCGAGTCCATGGGAATTTACCGGAACGTCAACGTTCCTCATCACGCACGGTCACCTCGATCACATGGCTGCGCTGCCCGCATACGTCGCTCGTCGTCGAATGATGAAAATGGAGCCGCCGACCATTTACGTCCCTGCAAAGGTCGCGGAATCGGTCGAAAAAATGTTGCGTTCGTGGCAGAAACTTGACCGGGGACGGATGATCTGTAATCTTGTCGCAGCCGAACCGGATGCAGAATATGAACTCTCGCGCGAGCATGTCGTCACCACATTTGAAACGAAGCATACGGTTCCGTCGCTGGGGTACATCATTTGGGAACGTCGGAATAAACTCAAACCAGAGTACCAAC
Source organism: Planctomicrobium sp. (assembly GCA_018659505.1). Lineage (GTDB taxonomy): Bacteria > Planctomycetota > Planctomycetia > Planctomycetales > Planctomycetaceae > Thalassoglobus. The sequence continues at coordinate 1,481 of JABJMI010000308.1, read as the reverse complement.
ATCTCTCGGGCAGCGAGATTCGTGACATCCGTCTGAGTGGAGTCGAAGTGAGCGGAGAAATTCGTAAGCCAATCGTCTGCTATTGTGGAGACACTGCTCCTCAAGGATTAGACAATTGCCCCGCCGTCTACGAATCAAAAATTTTGATCACCGAACTGACTTTCTTTAGACCAGAACATCGTAAAGAGAAGATCCACAAATTCGGTCACACTCATCTTGATGATATCCTCGAACGCGCAGACAAATTCAAGAACGAACTCATCATCCTGGGACACCTCAGCACCAGATACCACGAAGATCAATTCCGCCGCGCCATCGACAAGAAGATGCCCGAGGAACTTAAAAAGAGAGTGGAACTTTGGGTTTGAAAAGAGTCTTTCGTCTAGGGGCTAGTGTTGAGTGTCTAGTGAAATCAATGTTTGAGAAGTCATGAACAACATCCGCACTCTCATTAGCGAAAAAGAAATCGCGACCGCAGTCGCTGACTTGAGCGAGCGTGTCGCAGCTGATTTTGTGGATTCGCAGCTCACGATTCTTGGTGTCTTAACTGGAAGCATTGTTTTGGTGACTGACATGATGCGGCAGATTGAATTGCCGCACCAACTCGGCATGATTCAAGCCTCCAGCTATCGAGGTAAAACTACGACATCAGGCGAATTAAGAATCAACATTGATTTCCTACCAGAAATTCGTGGCAGAGATGTGTTACTCGTCGACGATATCTTCGACACCGGGAAGACGATCACGAAGATCAAAGAGCAACTTGAATTGTTTGAGCCTAAGCAGATCCGAACAGCGGTCTTATTGTGGAAGAAATCACGCTCCGAAGTTGAAGCGACACCAGACTATTACTGCTTCGACATTCCTGACGAATTCGTGGTCGGCTACGGTCTTGACTACAATGGTGAGTACCGCAATCTGCCTTACATAGGTGTCATTGAAGAGTGATCCCGGATGACCATTTACCGGCTCCTTCCAGTGGGAATTGACAAAAATTAGAGTGGGTGCTTTTCAAGGGAATGGTAGTGGGATAAAATCAGGCACTCAAGAGTGCTTGCTCCGCTCAGGCGGATAGACATCAGTCTCAACGTGTACATTTTTAGTGTGAACTTTTTCATCTCACTCTTGTCATGCTTTGAATTTCATCCGAACTCGTAGGTCCGGTTTTACCGGACCTGCTTCTACTAGCTTGGCATTGTCTCTCGCTTAATGGTCCACTGAATGTCCCAACAAACAGCTACGATTGCACTTCAACATCCCGATGAAGCTCGGCTTCTTTTTGGACCGGCGGATTCGCATTTGCGGCGGATTCGCGAATCGATTGGATCGACGATGGTGCTGCGCGGTGAGCACATTGTTCTTGAAGGGACTGAAGAGCAACTCAGAGAAACGGAAGATGTCTTTGAGCAAATGCGGGATGTCATCAAGCGCGACGGAATCGTTCACGAGAGAATGCTGGAACGCATTCTGGCGGATGAAGT
>JABJMI010000483.1 GCA_018659505.1 Planctomicrobium sp. | reverse complement strand
TGCTTTGGAGAGTTTTCCATCTTCATTTTCGTCGCCTGCTCGGATCAAGCGTTCGAAGAACCTCATTTGAGCTTCGGAAACTTCGTCAGCGACGAGAAGTCCGTCTTCGTTTTTGTCGAGAGTGTCGAAAATAGAATCAGATTCCTGAGCGAATCCTATTGTTGTTAATCCGCAGACAGCTAGAGAGGCTGCGAAACGGGTGAAAGCTTTCATGAGTCAGTCCTGCTTGTGAATGTTCATATTGTTTGTGAATGATTGAAACAAACCTCAATACTAGATCAAACACCAATAACTCACCGAAGTTTCGCGGATGCTGCCAGATATGTGGTAAAACTTGCATGTTTTCAAATATATTGTTGCAAATTTTTAACATTTTCAAGTTATGACATGCGTCCGGAAAAAATGGTCGACGTATAATGAAATAGACTGATTCTTAGATTATAGGCTGTGATCTTTGATTCAGATTCGTATCATATATCTATATTATCTGCATTTATAAATTCTATTCCTGAAGCGAGTCTTTCATCATGGTTCAAACACTGGAGCAAGTCGTGGAGAGCGATCCCCCAGAGGTGACTTCCTCGACTCCACAAATTCAAAGAGAATTCTACGACGCCGACACATTCAGTTACCGAACGGTGCCTGTGATTGCCGTAGTCGGTCTGGTGATTTCGTTGCTCTCTGCAATGAGTATTTTCATCTGGATCGCACTCCCTTTATGTGCGATCGGCTTGATCGTCAGCACGCTGTCGTTCTTCGTGATTCGCCGAAACCGCGATATCTATTCTGGGACCATGGTAGCACTCTCTGGGATGTTGCTCTCGGCTTCGTTCCTGATTAGTGGAGTGAGTTACCAAGTCTATACTTATCAAACTGAAGTCCCTGAAGGTTATGAACGTATTAGTTTCGTGAACGACATTTCTGACAAGGGGATTATCACTCAGAATGGGTACCAGACGATCCATCCCGATATCGCGAAACTCGACGGGAAGAAAATTTTCCTAAAGGGTTATATCTACCAAACCGGGAAGCTCAGAGATCTCGAAAGTTTCCTATTAGTCAAAGACAATCAATCATGCTGCTTTGGAGCCACACCCGCGATTATAGACCGGATGGGAGTCGTAATGGATCCTGACAAAGCCATCGATTACAAGGCTGGCAAAGTTGGCGTCGCTGGCACGTTCCGGCTGAATAAAGAATTTACAAATGATGAACTTGAGCCGTTGTTTATGCTCGACAGTATGTACTTCACATCAAGAGTGAGCGACTTCGAAGCTCGATAGATAATAGGACAGTTGTGAGAAGATACAGTCAGGAAGACAATTTTTACTGCCGGGAGTGATTCAAGGAATGGATAACCAAACACTGAACTACGAAGTTACACAGGACGTGAAGACGTTCACGTTTGCTCCTTGCCATGCCTTCGTGATCGCTTTGTCTCTCACTCTATCCGGTTGTCAGAACTCGGACGACCAGTATCAAGTCGTCACAGAAGAGATCAGTCAACCGGCGATAACGCAACCAAATGAAGAAACCGAATCTGCTGAAACAGCAACGGACAGCGACACACATAACCTCTCCCAACAAACTCAGCCGGGAGATTCTTCACCTGTCATGACTGAGACGGAAGGTGACAATAGTGTCGAAGTCTCAAGCGATCCTCAATCAACCACCGAACAAACATCTGACTCCACAGCGAGTCATGCTTCTTCGAATAAGGAAGAGACTACTGCAAGCCCGGAAGAGGTTCGCACTACTGAAAAAGTCCAGGGCTTCATCAATCTGGAAGAAGAGATCGCTCGTCAGGAACGCTTGAAGAAACTAGGTCTCGGAGAGTCAATCGAACCAGCGGAACCCCGCGAACCGAAATTGCTCGTCGAAGAAAGAGAATTTTCGAAAGAGAGGGACTCCGATGCTTGGCGTGCTTCTTATGACGATCTCGACTTGTTGAAAATTCTAAATATGGAACCTGTTCCATTGAACGCGGTAGATTATCTTCCACACTGGTTAACACAACTTGAGGGTAAGAGAGTCATACTGCGGGGATGGATGTTTCCACCAGACCGTTCAGAAGGCATCAAAGGCTTTATCTTTGTTCGGGACAATCAGGTCTGCTGTTTTGGTCCCAACGCCAAAGCTTATGATAAACTGACTGTTCGACTCAAAAGCGGAACCACTTCCAAATTCATTCAAGGACGACCTTTTGATGTCGTCGGAACATTCAAAATCGATCCCTGGATTGAAGACGAACGCGATCTCAAAACTGGCGAGTTCATTGAAAAAGTCGGCATGCTTTACCATCTTGAAGATGCCGAAATTGTAGATAAAAAATAGCGAGAAGGCGCGGTGTGATTATTCTTTACGCCGATACGACGACTCGCTGAGAATTGAAGATATTGGAAATCAATAATGCGATCTATGTTCAAACAAATTTCCACCTGTCTCTTCTTCCTGGCAGCGATTGCCGTAACGAATCAGGCATATAGCTGTCCGTTCTGTGACGCTCCCTCCCTAACATTAGTAGAACAACTGAGTGCTTCCCAAGCAGCAGTTCTTGTGCAATGGGCAGGTGGCGAAGTTGCTAATAGAGAAAAGTCCTTCTCAGGCACAACCAATTACGAAATTCTTGAAATCGTCACAGACGAATCAGGCAAATTGAAGAAAGGTCAAACCGTCAAACTCGACCGGTATCGTGCTTCTCAGAAAGGTGACTTGTTTGTACTTCTTGGAACTCTGACTGATGACCGCATTGAATGGGGTTCTCCGCTGGAAGTTTCCGAGACCAGTTTCAACTACATGAAACAAGCTCCTCCTCAAGATGCTCCCACTCAGAAGCGTCTTGCCTACTTCATGAAGTTCCTTGAGTACCCTGATCCGCTGATCGCAACAGATGCGTATTCAGAATTTGCGAATGCACCGTACAAAGATATTGCCAAACTTCGCACAATCATGCCTCGCGAAAAGATCAGAGAGTGGCTGAAAAACCCAGAAGATGCACCTAGCAGAACAACCCGCACAGGTCTGTATGGTCTGATGCTTGGTCTTTCTGGCAATGAAGACGATGCTGAATTCATGAAGGCAAAAATCCTTCAGGAGACTGATGACTTTCGATTGGGAATTGATGGCGTCATGAGTGGCTATCTTGTACTCACAGGTGAAGCTGGACTCGACGTGATCGATAAACAGAAACTGCAAAACCGAGACGTCCCTTTCAGTGAAACTTTTGCAGCCATGCAGGCACTACGTTTCATGTGGACATACAGTGATGACGTCATCAAGGCTGACCGACTACGTCAATCAATGAGAATTCTTCTTGATCGTCCAAATCTCGCTGACCTAGTGATCGTGGACCTTGCTCGCTGGAATGACTGGGGAGTGATGGACAAACTGATGTTAGTCTACAATCAAGACGAATATGATGTCCCTTCGATTAAACGGGCAATTGTTCGTTTTATGTTGATCGCTGAAAAAGACGACTCAACAGTCGCTGAGGGCGAAGTTCCTGAGCATGTCCTGAAAGCAAAAAAGAACATGGAATTGCTAAGAAAGATCGATCCTAAAACAGTGAAAGCAGCCGAACGTTACTTCTTTGATTAACAAAAGAGACTGCTTCAATAGATGAGATTTGAAGAAATTTGCAGAAGAAGTCTAAAGAAATGTTCGATCTAAAAGAGTAGAGCAACTGTCCCGACTGCGATCTATTGATATGGCAACTTCGGTGCATGTTCAGCCATAGCAAGGAGACTCCTGTGCGGAACAGAATGAATCATCTCAGCCTCATCATTTGCATCTTCACAGTTTCACTGACTGCAGATCAACTTCTAGCCTGTCCATTCTGCGGACCGGCTGCTCCTTCATTGAGTGAGCAGATCGCTGCGTTTGATGTTGTTGTTCTGGGAAAATTCTCAGGTGGTGAGAAAGCAGATCGGTCTCGTGAATTTGCTGGCATCACCCAATTCGAAATCGTAGAGATTGTAAAGGGAGAAGACTCTCTTCTTGAGAAGGGAGATCGTGTCGAACTTGATCGATATCGACATTCCGAGGCAGGAGCGCTCGTATTGCTGATGGCGAACCAAGTCGATAAAAGACCTAAATGGAAATTGTTCATCGACATGACTCCTGCCAGCTTTGAGTACCTCGCCAATGCACCTGGGCAAGAAGTTCCAACAACTCAGCGACTGAGTTACTACATTAAATTCCTTGAACATGACGATCAGACAATCGCTTCCGACGCATTTTCTGAATTCGCGATCGCCCCGTATGATGATATTGTCCCGCTTGCTCCGTTGATGGATCGTAAAAAAATCCGCAGCTGGTTGGCAAACCCCAAAGATCCTGCAGATCGTTTTGTACGAT
>JABJMI010000194.1 GCA_018659505.1 Planctomicrobium sp. | reverse complement strand
GGGCGTTTTGGGCCGTCTTGTCGAGGTGCGATCGCCAGTCCCCTTCGGGGGGCTCGGCGTCGGTCACAAGGGTCGTCATGGGCGTCAACCCGAGAATGTCTGCCGCGAGCCGAGCCTGCGAGACCTCGCCCGCCTTCTGCAGGACGCCTCCGGCCGCAAAGCCTGCCAGCATGAGGGCCACGGTGAAGGGCAGGCGCACCTTCTTCAGCGGCGCCAACGCGATCAGCGACGCGATCAGAAGTGTAACCCAGGGGGGAATTGTCGAGATCGAATCCTTCGATCGTCTGACAATGTCTTTCACCACCGAGCAGTCGTTGCTGCGGGCTAAATTGCTCTGCCAGTTTCCAGGCTTGTTCGACAGTTGAGCAAGGACGGATCGAGCGAGCACCATTTGCGAGAGCATGTACGATAGTTGTCGATGCTCTCAGAATATCGACGACGACCGCTATCTGACCTGTGAGATCAGAGTTCTCGGAAAAAGTGGGCAACAGGGAAACACGGATTGGAATCATGCCGCGTATGTTAGCCGTGAATCGTTACCGATGCGAACTTCACCGGACCTCGATCTCATTCTCCAGGGTATATTTACCTAGTTCTTCTAAGATGATTTGAGTGGCAAGTTGCTTCGCGTAATAAGTCGGCGTCGTTCCATGGATAACAACCGCGTCACCCGTCGACTCAACTTCCAACTGGCGAATTCGACCAAGCGTTTTCGAGTTGATTCTTCGCTCTAAGTCAGGCAATCGACCCAATGCGAGCATCGTGACAGTATCGCGATTTTTGTCACGATCTTGAGCTTTGCTCCGAACTTCGGCGCTGCTTCTTTCTTGAATAGAAAGCATGTATGAGATCCTCCATGTGAAATGGTCTTAACAGCCTGCCAGGAATTTTCCAGTCATCCCTGTCATCAGGCCAAGCACTACTTCTGCAAGTGCTACCAGGGTGAGATGATATCAGCAAAGGCTGATGAGTCCATCTTTTTCTTATTAATCTGACCAAGATATTTTGAAAAACTGCTTATTCAGACTCAGTGTGACCATAACACTCAATGTTGAGGTACTTTTTCAATGATCTGCTGAGGTAAATTTTGTTTTGTTTGAATTCGAAGCGATACGATAATTTCCCATTGGGAATCTTCCATCATCAATTGATGAGTTCTTGGTGAAGAGAAGGCAAATTGCTTAAAAGCCACGGCACTCGGTGCTTCCACTCACACGCAATTGGCCAGCGTCTCGCAGTTGTTTGAGACTCGTCACATCAATTCAGGGAAGTAGTTTCGAAGCAATTCATCAGCAGAATCGCCAAATTTAAATAGAAAACTCTTATACAAATAAGTATTAGCTACTGTGCATGTGAACCACTTTACGATAAAATATAGTTGTTATTTTTTTTTTAACTAACCTCAGATGGAGAATTTGACATGTTAAAAAATTTACGTAAGGGGTTTACCCTTATTGAGTTGTTGGTCGTGATTGCGATTATCGCAATTTTGATTGCCTTGCTGTTACCAGCCGTTCAACAGGCTCGTGAAGCAGCACGCCGCTCACAATGTAAAAATAACTTGAAGCAAATCGGTCTGGCACTGCACAATTATCATGACACGGTTGGGACATTTCCACTAGGTGTTCGTCGTGATCTTCCAAGTGGTTGGGGGATGTCGTGGATGGTGGGAATTCTGCCTTATGTCGATCAGGCTCCACTCTTTAATAAGCTGAATCCAGATATTCAACATTCAGGATACGTAGGTAATGGTGCGGTCGCAAGTCGAGTTCGACTAAATGCATACCTTTGTCCATCAAGCCCACTAGACGCATTTGGTGGAGCAAATGCCGGGGGGGGGAACTTTGTGATGAAGCCTCAATACGTTGGTATTTCCGGAGCAACTGCTGGAAATGGATTCACTTCGGCATCGGCCTCAGACTTTAATGTTACTGGATGCTGTGGTTCGGTGACAGCAGGGCAAATTCGTTCTGATGGTGGTGTTTTGCTTCCCAACCGTGGTATTCAGATCAAAGATATCAAAGACGGAACATCAAACACATTGGTTGTTTCTGAATGTGGAGATTTCTTTGAGGACGCTGCAGGGAATGCGGTTGTTCAGGTCAACTCAAATCACGGATGGATGATGGGAACAAGCCAGCCGGCTCAACGGATCACGAACGAGAGAACATTTAACCTGACCACAATTCGCTATACACCAAATACGCTTGATAATACATTGCCCGGAACTGGAAATAACGACGGAGCCAACAACGGGATTTACTCCGCCCATGTAGGTGGCGTGCAGGCACTGATGGGAGATGGATCTGTACGGTTCCTGAGCGAAAATTTGGACATGTTGACTTTGCGGCGACTCGCAACCCGTCGTGACGGTCAAGTCGTAGGCGAGTTCTAGGGTAAATCTAATTTTCTCTTCAAGTGGTAGCGTTTATCAAAGTGAAACGCTCATCATGGAAAAGAAGAGCGTTAGAGACGCACTCGTTGATGAATTCAATGATATTCAAGCCGGACCCGAAGGACTATCGGGTCCGGCTTTTTCGTTTTGTTTCTTCCACATGTTTCAAAATTCGAAGCGTTGCTAATACTCTGGTATTCTCGTAATCTTTGAATTCGGTCTTTAAACTCCACTTACAATTTCTCTCGATAGGACACCCACTGTGAACTCTTTACGATTACCTTTTCTTCTATCTCTTGTACTGATGACGTTTGCTGGTTGTGGGAATACATCTGGTCTGCCTGAAGGCGAGACTGGAACAGTCTCTGGAGTGCTGACAATTGAAGGAAAGCCTGCACCTGCCGGTTTTAATGTCCATCTGATGCATTCCGAAACTGGGCTGGCAGCTAGCGGGACGACGGACGGAACAGGAGCATTTTCTCTCGAGACACGCGGTAATCAGGATGTGCTCGCCGGTGAATACAACGTTGGAGTTACTGCTCCAGCTGGAAAAGAAATGACTGCTGAAGAGCAAGAGGCTGTGAATATGGGGGAGATGGAAGCTCCCACCAACGATCAGAATCTAGTTCCTGCAAAGTATATGGATCCGAATTCAAGCGGCGAAGTTTATATCGTAAAAGCAGGAGAAAATAAGTACGATCTAGATCTCAAAAATGAGTAATTTTTCCAATTCTCAGGCGTTGTGCCTACCAATTTCATGAGAATTCCGACTGTCCAGCTGGAGGTATAATTTTTCGGTGGCTGTGTTTAGCAGGAAATCCAAAATCCATGTCGTGATTGAGACCCCCGATTGGTCTCACACGCTCTTTATGCGGAATGCTCGAATTTCGGTCTCGCTATGATTTGCTGATTTCATGTAAGATTCTCGAACTCAGAAACACATTGTATTGCAGAAGGATCTGCACGCTATTATGAGTTCACGGACGGCATCGACTTACGAAACTCCAATTCACACCATAGGACGAATCCTTGTCGACTTCGTTCTCTTGAGTGGTGACATTGCGCTGTTTGGGGTCCGGATGTTCTCCTGGATTCTGCCTGGTTGGCCG
>JABJMI010000176.1 GCA_018659505.1 Planctomicrobium sp. | reverse complement strand
TTGACGTCGGTGCGGAAGGTGTTCGTATTGAAGAATACGTCAACTTTGGTGCAAAAACAAAATCAGCGAAATCTCTCGCCTCACTTCCAACATCAGAAATGGCCGATCTCGGTAAACTTCCTGAAGATGCAATTGCATATTACGGAGTCAGTGGGGGACTCAAAGATACTTTCAAATGGAGTATGTCATTCACAGCTGATATGTCTGAAGATAAATCGGTTCGCGAGAAAATGAAAGAGATTTCAACATCTTTGGATGAGATCGAGTTCGGTGCAATGGTTGGCAGTTTTACAATCGGAGACCCCGAAAATGGTGCAATTCAAGCAACAGGCATCGCACATGTGAAACCACTGGATTTATTCAAAAAACACATGAGGAGCAGCGTGGAGGCGATGGGCAGTCTTGAGCTGCCGGGACTGACTCAAACATCGACTCTCGAAGAAGAAGCGGAAAGCTACGGAGAGCAAAAAGTTGATATTGTGACAGTCAAGCAAGAGTTTGATGCAGATCAACCTCAAGCAGAACTCCAGGCGCGCATGCAGGAAATGATGTTCGGATCAAATGGGATCGAATCGCGAGTGATGTACCTCGACGACAAATACATCACTGTGATGGGTGGCGGCAAAGCCGCAGCAAAGAAAGTGTTTGAAAGTTTTGAAGGCACCAGCAATCAAACACTTGCCTCTCCCAGAGAAATCTTGATGGAGAAAGCAAATTTTATCGGTCTGATGGACCTCCCTGGCGCTATTGCAGGTGGATTGAAAGTCGCCTCAACAATGGATCAATTCCCACTTCCACTCGATGAGCAAATGATCGATAGTTTGGGACTTGTCCCATCCTACATCGGATTGGGCATTGCAGTTGAAGACAATGCAATTCGCTGCCGAACTGATATCCCGATGTCACAAATCAAAGGGATCTTCAAGATCTCCATGCTGTTTGTAGGCATGAGAAACCAACTGTAATTCTGCGATTACTTTGCTTGATCTAAGAATATGAAAAGGTTCCCGTGAAATTCGATTTTTATGGGAACCTTTTGTATTGATTCACTTTAATGCAATGTTGAGAAGGTGCAAAGAATTCTGGCCCGCATCTTCCACTTCTCTGCGTCTTGGAGCCTATGCGTTTTAATTCAAGAGACTTGAAAACATTGCTGACACACGAAAGACCGTGTGAAGTGTGACAGTTACAAGCTCGACGCGCAAGCGAGAGGATCTAAGGACTCAATCGCTTGCGCGTCGTGCTTGTATTCTATTTCCGTATGAATGACCGACTGTTTCGATGGAGCATGATCATCTCCTGTCTCTTTTGCTTTTCTCAAACTGATTCTTTTCTTACTTATGGAGATCTGCGATATAAAAACTGCCATAAGTATTCACGCGATCAATCGGATGCAACTCAGCTGCCAATTCTGAATTGTATTTGAGCAATTCACCCATCTTTGTCTTTTCACCGTTGATGTTGACCTCAATAGGGTCGACGAAATCAACTTCTAAACTGGCACTTCTCCAGATGATTTTCGCATCAGGTGCTGCACGATCAACGATGGCTTGCCATTCGCTCGCCAATACATCCTTTGCGTTGTGATACAACCAGTCCATGTGATCGAGCAGAATGAATTTTGTAATCTGTTCGTCGTGTGACTCAAGAAAACCTTGCAGCGAGTTCGTATGAGTAGTGACGTTGCCCGCAATCTTGTCTCGCAGCGGTTCGTAGTTCTCTTCCTTAAGATATTCTGGACAACATTCTTTTGTGTATTGTCCAGTTAGGTAGACATGCCAGAAGTAGTTGTCGCTGAGCGATAATTTAGCGAAGACCGTTTCAATGCGATCTACAATAAACTGAGCAATCCCGCCGGGATAGCCGACATCGAGTTGCTGTCTTTGGCTGCGAGGAACTCCCAGCATTGCCATCGTTGTATCACGACCGAGCAACCAGCGGATCATCGGTTTGAAGAGAGTGTCTTTCAGATTCTGGTTGTAGAATATTTCCTGTTGTTCTTCGATTGTTTTGGCAGCCAGAATATCGTTGATCGGCTTCCGAAGTTTCACCACGCGATCGACATAGCCGTTGACCATCCAGGCGAACAAACCTGATGTTCCTCGAAAGTAAAAACTGGGACGTCGTCCGACACCTTTGAAGAACTTCCCGTGACGGTCCCAGAACTTCTGTGCATGTTCGGGCAGTGAAGGACGTAATTTCTCTGGGTAAATCGAATTCCAATTCGCAAGTTTCCCTTGACCAAACAGACTGAAATATGATTCATAGTCGAGATTGGTCACAGCTGCTTTTTTGAGTTCGAGCAGTGCATTCTGTCGATGATTCATGTCAACGGCATGAACATGATTCACCCCTGCCAAAGCGTAATCCAACGCATTGCAACCAGCTGATGTAATCACAGCGACTCGATCATCCGGTGAGAACTCTAATGCCTGACGATCAAGGCGAGGGTCTTCCCAACATTGATTGTAGACTAAGTTCTTGCCATGAATCATGTTAAAGCAAGTGCGGCTAATGCGTTCCAGCGGCATA
>JABJMI010000413.1 GCA_018659505.1 Planctomicrobium sp. | reverse complement strand
TCAACAATCTTCACGTCCAGCATTCCGACGCGAGGATGTTTCTCGACTGGGACTGGTCGTGAAGGCAGTTTGAAAGTTTGTCCAATTGTACCCGGAGGAGGCGTTGGGCTGGATCGGGACATCACTTGAGTCTGATATGGATTCGTGATCACAGGTTGTGAGTATCCACCAATATGTCCCGAATATTGACTCGGACCAGTTTGATAACGATATCCCGATGACATTTGCCCATGACCACTATATCCGTATACCGGCTGAACGAATTGAACTTGCGGTGAATAAGAAGGTTGATAGGTCGAAGCAGCGATTGGAGTCAATTGTCCCCCATGCTGCACCGATCCATTGCCACGATTACACGGACACTCCGCAGAAGCTGAATTGAAGAGTCCGATACCAAGTAGAAAAACCAGACTCTTAGTGAGTATTGATTTCAAAGAATACATTTCACTCGCCTCTGTTGTTGATAAGATCGATGTTTCTCTAATTGTCAGTAATCTTCGATCAATAAAAAAATGAGGACCGCTGCGACACAATGTGGTCGCAGCGGTAACACTCATGGTTCTCAATCTTCAGAAGAGAATTCTGAAAGAATGAGGGGTGGTGAACCCATACAAACTTACAACATTCCTGAGAACATGCTGCGAATCTTTATATAGCCATAAAAAAAGCCCACTCTTTTTCGAGTGAGCAATGTTAAGGTCTTCCAAGTTCGCAAGAAGCAATCAATGCTTGGAACTACGACTCTCGTATTTGTTTCGCGTACCTGCCTGACCAATTTGAACCTCATAACTGGTTCCATTGGCTGCGACAGTTGCTTTGACACCAATCCCTTCACAGTTTTCAGTCGGCTCTGAGTTTGCGATATACGCAGCGGGCGTTTGCTCCTCTGAACCAAGAGTCACATTCCGATGCAATTGATAAAGATGCTTTAGTGATTTACAAGATCCAAGAGTCGCGATCGTATCAGGATGCCCACCCTTCTTCGGTCCGTTGCACATGACTGCAACGACAGGATCAATCGCCTTCACAAAAACGGGATTGTTACTATTCGGCAATCCATGATGTGTGACCATAAATAGATCGATCTTGCCAATAGGATTGTTGGGCGTCATCAACTTCGCTTCAGTATTCCAGGTCAGGTCTCCACAACAGAGGAAGCGAAAATCTCCAAATTCTAAGAGTATTCCCAAGCTACTGGCATTGTCTGAGTTATCAACCGGTTTCGGTTCATGTTCACTAGCAAACGGATTCGCCTCTCCAGTGTTCTCAATCACTTCCCGACTGGCAGCGACAATCGTGACTTTCAGTGGTGTTCCATTCGAATCGAGCTCAAAAGTGTCTCCTGCTGTGAGGGCTTTCGATTCATTCTGCGACGCAGCACGATAGTCCGCGATACGTGTATCGAAGTTTTTATCTTCCTGAAGTGCGTCGGGAATTCCTCGATCCCAGAAGTTGTGAATTGGAATCAATGCCGACAGTGAAGCGTGGTTCCCGTAGTGATCCAGATGCCAGTGTGAGACGACCGCATGATCGAGATGGTCCAACTTTGCTTGATTTTTCAGAGTATCGAGAATCCGATCTCGGTCTCTTCCGTTCAAGTCGGGATATCCGGAATCAATGAGGATTGACTCTCCAGTCGGCGTCACAATGAGCGTGGCTGCGCCACCTTCGACATCGATAAAGTAGATGTCGAGCGTTCCTTCTTTCTCGCCAGCAAAGAGTGGTGAAACAATAAGAGTGAGTGATAATAAAAATGTAAAACAGCGCGCCATTTTAATAATCCTTTTGAAGTGTTGTGTACCACTCAGGTTCGCTGATTTGAACAGAATATTCAATCTTAGAAGATCAATTAAAAAAACGATGCCATCAAATGATGATGGCATCGCTGGAGAAAATCAAGAAATCAATTCAATGACTGGAATCGAATTATTTGTCGCCCTTCTTACGCATTGGGCGAGTCGTGAATTCTTTCAATGTCAATTTTCCGTTATTGTCTTTGTCGAGACGATCAAAAGATTTCTTAGCTTTCTCTTCTTCGCGTTTGCCTTTGAATTCAGCGAGAGTTAAATCTCCGCTGCTGTCTTTGTCGAGTTTCTTAAAGATCGCTTCGAAGTCAGGTTTCTTGTCGCCCTTAGCTGGTTTTTCAGCAGCAAAGCCAGTTGAAAGAAAACAGACAGCAACAGCAGTCGCGACGCACCATGTAAAGAGCATTTTTTTCATCGTAAATCCTTAGAGTA
>JABJMI010000523.1 GCA_018659505.1 Planctomicrobium sp. | reverse complement strand
GGCGTCTCAGAAGAGTACCGCAAAAGCGTCGAAACCTACTTCAGAGTTCTCGCAGAAAGAGCGAGGAAGAAGTAAATATCACCACGGAGTCACGGAGACACATGTGAATAATTCAATGCAGCACTTCCTCACAATCACAGTCGCTCTCTGTTGTTGCTATTTCACCGGCTGCAACGACGCTTCCGTATCGCAATCCCCTGCACCATCTTCAAATCCTGTGACTGACGCACAACCAGTTCCGGACCCGCCACTCGCAGCTGAATTAATTCCCGAGACGCAAGCTCGTAACGATAATTTGTCACAAACCAGCAATGATCCGGCATTTACGGATCAGAAAATCGGACTTTCGTTTCCACGCTCGGTCGCTGGGTTGAACTTCGAGGAACATCATCCGTATCCGCAAGAGGAAATGGGCTACAGCGTTCGATACGACAATGATGATTTGATGAAGGTTGACATCTACGTTTACAACAACGGACTAGCCGACATATCGACCGGCCATACTGGCGTCGATATCATAAGAGAAGTTGGGAATGCTGAAGCGGGTATTCGATACTACGAAGAAAGAGGGGCGTACCGTGACGTCAAAAAGCTGGACGGAGGAGTGTATCCACCGTCTGCAAAAGATAGCGACGTAGCATTTCAGTTCAGCATCTATCAGTACAGTCAGTCCGCCCGCCCTGGTGTGGCATTTACTGGCGTTCGCGCGTCGGAAACTTTTATAACAGGCTTTAAAAACCATTTCATTAAGGTCCGCGTCACATATCCAAAGGCGACCTCTGAAAACTCAATCAAGACTCGAGATCAGTTTCTTCAGCAATTGGCTGACCTGATAAGAGCAGACTAACGGGTCGGATAGCACGACCCAGAACGTAGCGTAGCCGGGTGCTCAGGTCGAACACACATTCGCGTGCCACCAGATGCGGTGGAACCGATTCTACTTCACACTAAGGTAATTGATTAAAGACAGAATATCATTTACGATTTAGACAAGAATTTAAATTCTGTCTATCAATGGTGATGTTATTCACGATGAGCCCCACACAACAACGCGATCAGACAATTAAACTCGCCAAGATAAGTGCGCGTAAGGCGTTGGAGAAAGCCCGATTGATCAGCGATTCGTGGTTTCGAGCACAGGCTTTATCGTGGGTTGCTAGATTCACTGAAGATGATCCAATACCAATCGCTACTCAGGCAGCGAAAGCTGCGGCAGAGTGTGTGGACGACTACCAGAGCTCCGCAGTTCGTTCTTGGGAAATTGTTGCGTTGACTGAACGTACATGTCCTGAGAGGGCGAAAAAATCACTTAGAGAAGCGCTCAAACTAGCTGTACGTGTGCAGCCACTTTCGTCACGAAGTGAGGCTCTACTGCTATTGCTTCAAGCGGCATTTGCGATCCATCGAGATGAGGCGGTGGTGGTTCATTCTACGTTGATCGATTCGTGCCCAGTCACCGAACACTGGCGATGCAAACGAGCTGTCAAGTTTGCCACTCAAATCATAGACGGGGAACTTCAGCCTCGGAAATTCTTCTGGTAAATGGCATAGCAAGCGGGCATGGTGGCACGACCTAGAATGTAACTTATTGAAGTGATGGGCGTGCCACTCGATCGATTTGTTAGCGACCTTTCTAGAATGAAGAGACCACTGGACTTGTTCTCACTTTCTTCCAATTGAATATAGCAAGAAGATCACTTAGATTCAGACAAATTAATTCTTGTCTATCAAGAGTTAAATGCCAAGGCTAAGTGCATGAAGCTGTATCTCCTCAAATTCTTCCAGTTCCGCGAAAAAGAAACCGCACCGTATTGCGTCAACGGTCGTGGCGGCAATATCTTCCACGGAGTCGGTTCTCACATTCTCTGGTCGCACCTGAATGACCGCTGGTATCGATTTGCGTTTGAGGTCGCCACGCAAGATCAACCCGAGTCTGCTGATCTCCTAAAGTCCCGGCTCGTTTTCACGGTTGGCGATGAACCTCAAGAATTACAGCAAAGCGAAATCGAGTGGAAGCCAGGCAATCGTCGCCCAACCTGAGTTCGTACCAATGGACACAACACGTTTGCATTGAGTTGCAACAGCCCTGCATCGTCACGGTAGCTGTGGAAATGTTATTCTCACATTGTCCTGACTGGCTTCCGGTTGACGGTGTGGGCCGCATTCTTGTTGACTTACATCCATACGAACCGCCGAAACACTACAGCTATCCAATGTGGCATTTGCGTCGCTGGTGGGCAAACTCACCTTGGACTAAGCGTTCCACATAATTAGGACATGTAAGGGATTCGCTCTGTGTCGCAGTTAAAACGGTCGAACGACCGTGATGGATGGTTGCGGATTGTTATTTCGCAGAGGTTGATGCTGCGGGAGAACTT
>JABJMI010000502.1 GCA_018659505.1 Planctomicrobium sp. | reverse complement strand
CAATAATATTAAATTGAACCCAGCACGGATTGCGATGAATGAACGGAAGCGACGATTTAACCTCAGACGACGAAGCAACGCTCACCTGCTGGGCGATTGCTGATGGGGCTGCTGGACATCAGAGTCAGGTCAAAGGTCTCGCGGAGGCGATTGAAGCTGAGTATGAAGCATTCGATTGTCGGGTTGCATTCCCGTGGATATTGCTGCCGACCGGTTTGATTCCGCTGAAGCCGAAGTCCTTCAAAACGAGTCACTCATTGAGTGCCGAGCCACCACAAGTTGTCATCAGTTGTGGACGGCAGGCGGCTTTAGGTGCGTTAGCTCTCAAGCAAATTCATGGTGAGGACCTCTTCGCCATTTGCTTGCAGAACCCAAAGATCAAACGAGATCGATTCGATTTAATTATTGCTCCTGAACATGATCAATTGAGCGGTGCTAACGTCGTCTCGACATTGGGAGCAATGCATCATTTGTCGCTGAAGAAATTGCAAACCGCAGCCAGTAATGGTCTGGTTGGTGGTCTCGAAAAACTGACAGCAAGATTCGTCGCTGTGCTGTTGGGGGGACCGAATAAATATTATGCGTTTGACGAAGCGGACGTAAAGAATTTGGTTCAGCACCTGAAGAGTGTGATCGCAGACGACTTGCAGCTGGCAATTATTCCTTCTCGACGTACTCCTGTCGCTGCAATTCAAGAGTTACAAAAAGAATTCGGGGAAGACCATTTTGTCTGGAATCAGCAAGGCGAAAACCCGTACTTGCCCGCCTTGGCCTTATGTTCTTATTGTGTCGTGACGAGTGATTCCGTTTCAATGATCTCGGAAGCGACTGCGACTGGTCAGCCAGTTTACATCGAGCAATTGCAAGAACAGAAAGCAGCTCCGAAGTTCCAGCAGTTTCATACTGCAATGATCGAGCGAGGCTATGCGAGATCGTTTGAGGGTGCAGTTGAAGATTGGATTTATGTGCCGCCGCAAGAAGCAGAACGAGTCGCGAAGATTGTGAAAGAGCGGTTAGCTGTTGGCAATTAGCGTTTAGCCTCCCACTTTATTGTGGGCAACCCAATGGGCTCTCGAATGAGAAGAATCTCACCACGGGACCAATTTCAAATATCAAATCACGTTACGCCGCTGTGCTATTTATTCAGACCACCGAATCTTCTGTCTCTTCCCGCGAAGTCTTTGAGTGCTGTAAAGAGTTCCGGTTGACGGAAGTCGGGCCAGAGAATGTCAGTGACCCATAGTTCGGCGTAACTAATTTGCCAGAGTAGGAAGTTACTGATTCGCATTTCGCCAGCAGTTCGAATCACGAGATCAGGATCATTCATGCCAGCGGTGTAGAGGTGATTCGAGATCGTTTCTTCATCAATTTCGTCAGCGTTGAGTTCCCCCGTCTGAACTTTCTCAGCAATCAATTTCATAGCGCTGACAAGTTCATCCCGTGCTCCATAATCGAGTGCCAGACAGAGTCTCATGCCGGGGTTATTCTCACTCATCGAGATTGTTTTATTCACTTCTTTGAGAATTTTCTGGCTGATACGATCTGTCCGACCGATGGTAGTGAACTGAATATCCTGCCGCATGATCTCTTCACGTTCAGCGACGACGTAACTGTTCAATAGACTCATGAGCAGATCGAGTTCAGGTCGGGGACGTTTCCAGTTTTCGCTGCTGAAGCAGTAGAGAGTAAGTTGTTCGATCCCGAGCCGAGCACATTCCTCGACCACAGTTCGCACACTTTGTACGCCGCGGCGATGTCCTTCGATCCGCGGAAGTCCACGGTTCTGAGCCCAGCGACCATTTCCGTCCATAATAATTGCGATATGGCGAGGAAGCCTTTCAGTTGAAAGGTCCATCGCTTGCAATTGTTCGGATGTGTAAGGAAGTTCAACTGCCAACTGGATACCGCTAATCGGATGTGAATTTAATTTCTCGAAGAATGTCTATGCAATGTAGAATAGAGGCAACCCGACCATCAAGACAGTCACTTCGTTATGGGTTCAGCATTGAGAAATTGACTTGCCCTCGTTCCCTCAGGCAGCAGCATGATGACAACCTTTCATACAAGCACGCTGCGCGAGCAAGTGAATCATCGATCTAAGCACGCTCGCTCGTGCTTGT
>JABJMI010000631.1 GCA_018659505.1 Planctomicrobium sp. | reverse complement strand
GGGCTTCAGAGCCTACAATCTTAAGGAATGGCGCGCCCGTGAAACTAGAGCCACCTCATTGTAACTGCTGATGGATGTAGGCTTGCAAGCGTAAAACAACACTGGGCTCCCCCGACAATATATCATCGAAGAATAATTGACGATCTAAATAGCCTTCACGTCATCTTAGAAGTCATGTTTTTCAGCTCTCTTTGAAGTATATTCCATAGAAATAGTTTGTCGTGAATCGGAGACAGTTTTGAACACGACAGCGGCGTTCCCTTCAAATCTAAACTTCATCTGCTTATAAATCATTCACAAACTTGAATTAATACTTCTCAAGACAAAATAAGATTTATGATATTAAAACCTCTTTGCAATCCTCAAACTCGAATTTCATGCTTTCTTTTGAGCATCATGAGTTTGGTTGGTCTATTCAATACGGGTTCTGTCAATGCGGCAGAACTGGTTTATCAAGGTACTGATGGACCAGGAAAAGGGAAGCACATCGTCTTTTTGGCGGGTGACCACGAATATCGCTCAGAAGAAACGCTCCCTGCGTTAGCCCGAATTCTGGCGAAGCACCATGGCTTCAAATGCACAGTTCTGTTCAACATTGACCAGGCATCAGGAGAAATTGTTGCCGGAAACTCCAACATGCCGGGGCTTGGGGCACTCAAAACTGCTGACCTCGCTGTTGTTTTCCTGCGGTTTCAGGACTTCCCAGCAGAACAGATGAAGCATTTTGATGACTACATTCAACGCGGAGGTCCAGTTGTTGGACTTCGGACAGCGACTCACGGCTTCAAAATGAAGGCGGACAGACCTTATTCAAAGTATTCCTTCGATAGCAAAAGCAAGGACTTTGAACTCGGCTTCGGGCATCAAATTCTGGGACAAACATGGGTTGGACACTATGGAAAGAATCATGTCCAAAGCACAAAGATTACAATTATCGATGGTAAGGAATCGAATCCGATTTTACGTGGTGTGAAAGACATCTGGGTCCAAGCGGGTGGTTATGTTGGAAAACCGATTGACGGCGAAATCCTGACCATCGCTCAACCATTAAACGGTATGACGCCAGACTCACCTGCTGATGAATCAAAGCCACCGATGCCGTCTGAATGGACGCGATCATATACTTCTTCAACTGGAAAAACAGCACGAGTCTTCACTTCGCTGTATGGGACTCCTGAAGACATCTTGAACGACGGTTACCGCCGCATGCTCGTGAATGGTTGCTTCTGGGCTCTCGGGCTCGAAGAAGCTATTCGACCAGATGCCAACATTGCTTTTCTCGGACCGTTCAAGCCAAACACTTATGGAAATGGTTCTCATGCAAGAGGGATCAAACCGGAAGCTTACGCCGGCTACCAGAGCCCAATCCCTGCGAATAACAATACAAAAGCGACGAGCCCTAAAGTCGCTAAGAAAGAAGCCAGATCGAAAACTAAGGCTGCTGCCGCCGAACTGAAGACCGGCAAGCCAGCAAGGTTTGTTCGCATCGAACTCCCAGGAAACAAACGAATCCTCACCCTTGCTGAAGTCGAAGTCTTTAGTGGCGGAAAGAATATCGCGAGGACTGGGAAAGCGACTCAATCTTCATCAAACGGGAATGCGGGTGCAGCGAGAGCCATCGATGGCAATAAATCACCTGATTGGAACAAAGGTGGTCAAACACACACGAACAACGATGGAACGAAGAATCCCTGGTGGGAAGTTGATCTCGGTCGTGCTGTTGATATTGAAAAGATTGAAATAGTCAATCGACAAGGCTTTGAAAATCGCTTGGACAGCTTCACTTTGACACTCCTCGATGCTGATCGAAAAGCAGTCTTCCACATGACGAAAGTCGCATCTCCTGAAATTATGGAGATTGACATCAAAGGTGGCGGGAAACCGACTTACCTCGCTTACAATGGGAAACCAGGCAAACCATCAAAGAACGGTCCAGGTGCTCCTCAGGTTAAAGTAGACGTAACGCTTGTTGACGTTCCTGAAAATTATCGTGATCCACTTCCGTTCAAATTCAAAAAAAATGACGTCGTCGCTGTCCTTGGGAATGGTTTGCCAGACCGGATGCAGCATGACGGTTGGTTTGAAACACTTCTGCAAAATGAATTGCAGGGACAACAGGTTCGTTTCCGTAACATGAGTGCGAGTGGAGATCGACCTGATTCCTTCCCACGCAGCAGCGGAGCAACCTCAATGACCGAATATCTTAGACACGTTCAAGCAGATGTCGTCTTTGCATTCTTCGGTTACAACGAGTCTTTTGCCGGCGTAAAGGGGGCGAGCGATTATCAAAACAAGCTCGTCGATTTTGTGCGGAGAACACGCGGATCGAAAGCGAATGGGAAGTCGTTCCCACGTATTATCTTGTTCAGTCCAATTGCTCATGAAGATACAGGGAATCGCAATGTTCCTAACGGCAAGTCACACAATGTTCGACTCGCTGCATATACAAAAGCAACTGAAAAAGCAGCTCGCGAAGCTGGGGTCGGGTATGTCGATCTCTTCCATCCATCGCAACAGTTGTTCAAGGAAGCTCAGTCCCCTTTGACAATTGATGGTGTCCATCTTTCTGCTGAAGGAAATAAACAACTTGCTGAAGTCATTGCAGCTGCACTCTTCGGACATAAAGTAACTGCATCTGGATCGATGGAATCCCTTCGTAAATCAATTGTCGACAAAAACTACCACTGGAATAACCGCTATCGTTCGCGCGATGGCAATGATGTCTGGGGAGGACGTTCGACGCTGAGTTTCACGAATGGTCAAACGAATGCGGTCGTTCTTCAACATGAATTGTCAATGCTCGATGTGATGGCAATGAATCGCGACAATCGCGTTTGGGCTGTCGCTCAAGGAGATGAATACAAAGTCGATGATTCAAATGTCCCCGCACCAGTGGAAGTGATTTCAAATGTTGGTGGAGGCAGTAAAAGTTCCAGCGCGGTGAAAGAAGGAAATCTCGACTACATCAGTGGGGAAGAAGGCATCAAACATATGGCAGTCGCTGACGGTTTCGAAGTCAGCCTCTTTGCTGATGATGAGCAGTTCCCGGAACTGATCAATCCCGTTCAAATGCAGTTTGACACAAAAGGTCGTCTATGGGCAGCCGTCTGGCCAACGTATCCTAAATGGGAACCACTCAAGGAAATGAGTGACGCCTTGGTGATTCTGCATGATGACGACAACGACGGCAAAGCTGACCGATTGACCGAATTTGCCAAAGTTCAGAACCCACTCGGTTTCGAATTCTGGAACGGCGGTGTTCTCGTGAATAGAGCACCTGAGATCCTCTTCTTGAAAGATACCGACGGAGATGATGTTGCAGACGTTCGAGAGATTGTTCTGCAAGGTCTTGATTCATCCGATACTCACCATGGAGCGAACAATTTCATCCATGGACCTGACGGTGCAATCTACTGGCAGAGTGGAGTCTTCATGGTGCATAACCATGAGCATCCTTGGGGACCGTCATTGCAAACCGGAGCATCAGCGATGTATCGCTTCGATCC
>JABJMI010000884.1 GCA_018659505.1 Planctomicrobium sp. | reverse complement strand
TGTGCAACTTGCCGAGCTTACCTGAGTGAGCAAAGTCGACCGCCTTCTGGAAGTTTGGAACGCTTCGACGTTGAGTCCCCGCTTGAAAGACTCGCTTCTCTTTGTGAATCGTGTCGGCAAGTTGCTGACACTTCTCAATGGTAATACCACACGGCTTTTCACTGTAGACATCTTTTCCAGCTTGAGCTGCGATGATGGACGCATCGGCGTGCCAGCGGTCACCGGTTGCAACTAAGACTGCATCGATATCCTTGCGAGCAAGCAATTCTTCAAAGTCGCGATAGAGCTTGCACTCTTTATCAGCGTAGTGTGTGTCGACCAACGCCTTGCCTGCCGCCCTGCGACTTTCTTGAACATCAGCAATCGCAACACATCGAATGTCATCGAACTTGAGCATAGCCGTCAGGTCGTAAGTGCAGCGAGGTCCAATCCCAATCACGCCTAAATTAATTTTGTCATTAGGAGAGTTCGACTTATCTTGAGCTGGTGCCGTCGATGGAATTGCATTCGCAACTGATGCCAACGCAACTGTCGCTGCACTCTCTTTTAAGAATGTACGGCGAGAAGGTTTTGAAGATTGAGTCATGTGGTTACTCCGAAAATCTATCTAACGTATTGAAGCAGTACTTATTCCTCTGCTGGCACATTTCAAGAGCCTATATTAACCTATCAATAAATACTCATGCAATCGCTTGAATGAATTAAAGAGTAACCAATATGGCGAAGAGTTATCGTGTCGGAATAATCGGTGAAACGGGAGAAGGCAATTTCGGACATAGTGTCGATCTTGCATTTACAAAAATCCCGAATATCGAAATCGTTGCCGTTGCAGATAAGAACGCCAAAGGTTTGGAAGACGCGCAGAAACGGTTGTCTGCCAAGAAGACTTATCTCAATTACAAAGAGATGCTTGAGCAAGAAAAGTTGGACATCGTTGCCATCTGCCCACGTTGGGTTGATGAGCATCATGAAATGTTGCTCGCTGCTGCCGAAGCAGGTTGCCATGTCTATATGGAGAAGCCGTTCTGCCAGACTCTTGAGCAATGCGACGAGGTCGTCAACAACCTGGAAATGCGACACCTCAAACTCGGTATCGCGCACATTAGTCAGTATTCCCCTGTTCTTGATACGGTCCTGAAAGTCATCGCTGCCGGAGAGATCGGTGACGTTCTCGAAATCCGAGGTCGCGGAAAAGAAGATCATCGCGGAGGAGGCGAAGACCTCTGGGTACTCGGTTCTCACGTCTTCGGAATGATGCGCAGTCTCGCTGGCTCACACCCACAAAACTGCACCGCGACCGTTCAACAGAATGGTGCAGCTATCACAAAAGCTGACATCTCACAGGGCAAAGAAGGAATCGGTCTGCTGGCTGGAGATCACGTCCAGGCACGCTACGATTTCGACAATTCCATCGTCGGATATTTCGCTTCGAAACGCGGCGCAGGTGGTCGACCATCAAGGTTTGGTCTGCAAGTCTTCGGCTCCAAAGGAGTCATAGAAATGACCAGCGGGTATCTCGCACCTGCATTCATTCTTAGAGACAGCAGTTGGTCCCCTGGTCGGACTGGCAAGTCTTGGGAGACCATCACCTCGAACGGAATCGGCAAAGAAGAAACACGTAAAGACGGCTCATATGAAGGCGGACACATCGCAGCGATCAATGATTTAATCGACAGCATCGAAAGTCAGCGAGAGACTCGCTGCACCGCCGAGGATTGTCGCGGAATCGTCGAAATGATTGCAGCCGTCTTCGAATCACAACGTGTTGGTGATACTGTTTCACTGCCGTTAGAAACCCGCGTTAATCCTTTGTCGCTGTACTAAAAAAGCTAATCAGGTCTTGTAAGGTCCGAGCTCCTTCTTCAGCACGATCTCTCCCCTGCCCCAACCTTTTCTCATTGTGTTGGTTCAATAGATCGGTGAGAGATCGAGGCTTCCAATCGAAGCCTGTTCGAAGTCCCTCAAATGAATTTTCTGCAGTTTGCAAATTCACTTCATGGAACACTTCAAACTCTCTTAATGTGAAACCTTTCCGGCAAGTTGGGTCGTAGGGAATTGTCGAGCCATTTGTTGGTGGTCGTCAGAATCTCTCTCTACGATTCTGAAATAGCAGACCGCGAGAATTTCATCGTCCGATAAATAATTCAGGGGACGATTAGGGAATCAAGGTTTTCTCCCACTACTTCTTAATCGATTCGTGTTGGTGTTGCTCTCTCAGGAAGATTTTATGGATGAAAACGTGAATGTTATCGCACTTGTTAAAGATGGCGAACGCTACGTTTTCCTGTATGACGAAGACAGTTCTTCCAAACTACTTCAAACTTTGGGGCATTACGCCGCTGACCCGGAATTAAACTTTACTTGGTACGACGCTGCCGTGTTGAGCCAGAAAGTGAGGCGTCTACAGGCATCCACAAAGAAAACGGAAGATCAACCGTTTCGTCGTTCCGCTTAGACCTATTTGCCACTTAGCCCCCAGTGATCCACCGAGGGACAACGCTAAACTAGGAAAGAATCATTGCAGGCTGAAGTCCAAGAATTTCTCCGTCATCTTCGATTGGAAAAGAACGCCTCTGATTTAACGATTAAGTCATACTCTGACGATTTCGAAAGCTTTTACGATTACTTGCGGGCACGTGCTGGAGGAATTCCCCATCCAGAATCGATTACGATTCCGATGTTAAGAGGCTATGTTTCATACCTCCACGAATGCGAATATGCTCGCTCTACAATTGCTCGACGGCTTGCTTCCTTGCGGAGTTTCTATCGTTACACAATGCGAGAAGGTGTCACCACTTCCAACCCTGCAAAGACGCTAAGGACTCCGCGTGCAGGCAGGAAACTCCCTCACTTTTTAACGACTGAACAAGTGTCCCAGTTATTGGAAGCCCCTCCTGCAAACGACCCCATGGGACTTAGAGACCGAGCGATTCTCGAAACGCTTTACTCCGCAGGTCTACGTGTTGCCGAACTCGTAGGGCTGGATGTCTCAAGCTGGGACCGAGCTGCCAACATCATGCGCGTCTATGGAAAAGGCAAGAAAGAGCGGATCGCTCCTGTCGGTTCGTTTGCTGTTCGAGCTTTAGAGAACTGGCTCGCAGTCCGTTCCCCCGACCCGAATGGTCTCCCCGATGAAACAAATGCTCTGTTCCTGGATCGGTTTGGTCGACGCCTGACGACTCGCAGTATCGGTCGCATGATCGACAAGCATCTTCGAGTCACAGGGCTCGACTCAATCACTTCGCCGCACACTCTCAGGCACAGTTTCG
>JABJMI010000306.1 GCA_018659505.1 Planctomicrobium sp. | reverse complement strand
GTTGCCACTTGACCACTGGTGGCGAGCTCTTCCGCCTGGTGGGTCACCGCCACCATAGACTGCGAAGTAATGAATGATCTGGAATAGGTTGCTGTTTTTGGTATTGGCACCAAGTGGGTGTGACGGACACAAGAAAGATGTGTAATTCTGACCGAGTGCATCACGATTCCCAATTGCTTGACCAGCTGCATCTTGCGTGGCATCGTATCGATAACTGAAGTCGACTTGGTTGTACATGGGTGCCTGGTCAATGTACGGCAACAGAAACAAGACCCAAGTCCCGCTAGAATTTCCCCAGTCGCCACCACCACTGAGAAATGCCTGATTGTGGATTTCTGAAGGAGGAAACTTCCCGTAGACATCATGGTAGTTGTGCAACGCCAAACCGAGTTGTTTGAGGTTGTTTTTGCACTGAGTTCGGCGTGCAGCCTCTCTCGCTTGTTGCACAGCCGGGAGCAGCAACGCAATTAAAATCGCAATGATCGCAATCACCACTAGTAATTCGATCAGGGTGAAGCCTTGCCTCACCCAACGTAGAGAGCGTCTCATGGGAATCCTCCTTCTAAAGAAAAAAATTATTACTTCAAATCAAACAACAAGTCCGTTGCCCCTGCGGCTTCAATGTCAACAGTCAGGTCTGTATTTTCGATCGTTGTATATTTCACTGGGACCGGACAGCCGCCCACAAATTTCGGTTCTTCGGTTTCTTCAGTAGCTTCTTGTTTCCCGCTAGCACTCGAGCCAACCCCATCCCCGCCATTATTGAGCTTCACATTTCCGAATTCAGGGCAGCTCACAACAACTTTGTGCGAGCCAATTACAGCACCAGAACGAGAGCCAGCAGTCGTTAATCTGAATGAACCATCTTCTGATGTTTCAGCGACTGACATCGGTCCTTTTGTCCCTTTCGAGCCATCTGGATAAAACGCCACGCTCAATCCAGCGACGGGCTTTCCATCAATCAAAACCTTACCAGATGCAGGTGCCAATGTTGGAGCATCAGAGGGTCCACCACCACAACCAACCAGGGTTGCACAAATAAGAATCGCCAGATGTTTCATAGATCTGTTTTCAGAATTGAAGTTGAAAAATATTAAAATGAGATATGATAAGAAGACTGGAAATGACATATTAGTATAATTTACATAAATTTTACAAGAACTACATCAGTGTTTTTCTATGTATCGGACGAACTCACTCCGCCCTACATGGATGCTTTCCACTTTTCCAGATGGCCAGCGAATTTCCAAGGTAATTTCCTTTATTACGGCAGGAAAACCAAAGTAGAGACGTGGAGCGTGTGTAGATAAATACGACCCACCACCTCGCACAAACCGCATTTTAGGAGCTATGTCCGGTTGATTGATCGCTCTGGCAATAACGACGCTGCCGATGGCATCTCGGTTGGAGTCCCGTCCAATTAGCTGAACCGTGATTCCATGTCCATCGGTAATGCTCGCATTTTGCAGGACTGAAATGTTTTCATTTGTGTGAGAAATGACGACATCCGGCTTCCCATCCTGGTTGAAATCGCCGACAGAAAGACCTCGTCCCATATGAGGACTGCTCGCATAGTCCCCCGCCTGATCAGCTACGTTTTCAAAACGCCCAGCTTGATTCTCAAATATAAGTGGTAGTTGATGAATCTCGGTGTTGCGTGCGTGGTACATGACATGTCCGTTTGTCGCAAAAATATCTTCATCACCATCGAGGTCTGCATCGAGCGATGCTGTCCCAAAACCGACATACACTTTGCCAACCGCAGTGATCCCAGTCACATCACTCACATGCTGGAAGATCCCCGGAGCCTGTCCCTGGTACAGAGCGAAACTTTGATTTTCGTAGTTTGAGACCCATAGATCTGGAATTAAATCCTGGTTGAAATCAGCCAGCTCAACTCCCATGCTCCCCTCTGCTTCCGCATTCATCCCCAGTGAGGTTCCACTAACGAGACCTTGTTCTTCAAAAACTCCAACACCGTTATTGAAGTACAACCGATTCGGCGTAGTATCGTTCGCGACATAGAGATCTACATCTCCATCCAGGTCAATGTCCCCAGATAGAACTGCGAGTCCTTTCCCTCCCTCAAGCACACCATGGTCAACTGTAGACTCAATGAACGTACCATCTTTTTGGTTCCACCAGATCTGATCAGTCGTGGCTGTGTATTGCCCGGGCGGACAGACATCTCGATGACCGCGTACGATACACTCGTGATTCAATTCTGGACGCCAGTCAACATAGTTGACCAAGTAGAGATCGAGGAAACCATCATTATCGAAGTCTCCAAAGGCTCCACTAGTGCTCCACGCTTGTGGGTGAATTCCGAGTAAGTCGGTAATCTCTTCGAATGTTCCATCACCACAATTCTCGTACGCTACAATTCCGTGATAGCCGGTGATCAGGCAATCGGAAAATCCATCCGAATTCCAGTCACCAATGACCACTCCGTGTGAGTAAAAAGATTCGTTCGTAAGTCCGGCGACGTCGGCAGCCCCTGCGAACTTCCAGTCACCAATTTGACGAAACAAGCCCGTCTCTAATCCGATTGGAGTTCCTGCTTCATCAAACTGACCGCCCCCTGGAGCCAGAATGTCAAACTTTCCATCGAGATCGTAATCGCAAATCCCCACGCCGGTGCCTAAGCTTTCCAAAATGGAATAGTTCCCCGACTCTTGCCCGTTGCGAGGGATAAACTCGATAGTCGACGGAGCTGTTTTTTCTTCGAAACTGATCTTTGTTGAGCGTTCGATTTTCGTTTCTAATTGTTGTGGTTCTGGTGTCGATTCAGACCGGCAGCCATAACTGAAAATGAAGGGTAAAGAGAACAGAATCAAGCAGATGCGTATCACTTATTGCACTCTCTCAGCCATCGACTTGTGATACTCTGCCCGCTTGACGTCACCGGTTAATTGATAATGTTTGGCGAGAAGTTGATGCGTTGGCTGATGATTTGGATCGAATTCCAAAACGCTACGTAACCAGGACTCACCATCTGATCGCGACTTCCACTTCCAGGTAATCTCTGCAACTCGAAAACGAGTCTCAACGTCACTTGGACTTTCCACAACTTTTGTGGTCAATCGAGAGAGAGTCAGCAATGCTTTCGTTGCTTCATCCACAAAATTGAAGTGAGCAGCAGCCTCTTGCTCTTGTCCATTTGCACGTAAGGCCTGCGCAAGTGCGTATCGCGTTTCTGTTTCTTCTGGATGCAGGTCGACCACACTTTGTAGATAAGGGATCGCCTCTGCATGCTGACCGAGTTTTGACAACAATCGCCCCATTTCTGATTGCAGATTTTTATCCTCTGGAGTATTTATTAATGCTGCTTCAAGGAGTTTTTGTGCGGCTTCCGTTTCCCCTTGTTGAACTAAACAGTGAACGAGGCGGGACTTCGTGATTGGCTTTGGATGATCGTTCATCAGAGTTTGTAATTCAGCAATTGCTTGCTGGTATTTCAACTGCTTGATGTAAGCTTCCGCGAGTTGTTCACGCGCCAGTGTATGGCGGGGATCAATTTCAAGTGCCTGTTTAAGTAGTAATTCTGCATCCTCCCAACGCTGCAGGACCATTGTGATCTTGCCTTCCATAAAATACGGGTCAGGATCATTAGGGAAGTCGGCTTTCCAGCTGGCTAAGGCAGTCGCTGCGATGTCTAAGCGGAATCTTGCGAGTGACGCATTGATATAGGCATGACTGATTTCCGGACCATCTGAACCAGCGTTTTGAAACAACTGCGGCCATCGAGAACCAACTTTTTCATACTGCCCTGTTTGGGCGAGAGCCAGAATTTGTTCATACTCAAGCTGCTCTCGGGGCCAGCCTTGTTCAAAAGCAACTTTAAGATGTTTTTCGACTCGGTCAAAGTTCTTTAATCGACGACTACTACGGGCGGAGAGGTAGTACCACTCAGCATTTCGTGGCCAAATCCAACTCACTCCTGAGAGCCAATTCATCGCACGTTGATGCTGTCGAGCTTCGATAGCGACCTGGGCACGCCACAGCCCCACTTGAAACAAAACAGCTGCCATTGCCACTAATAGAATTAGGACTGCTATTAGGGTATATACCTGCCGCAAGCGTAACCCGCGAGGCTTGGGACCTGATTTCTGTATGGGATTGGGAGACGCCAAAGGGCTTGCTCTGTATGATGTTGATGAGCGGAAGTGGATGGGAATCGAACCCACCGAACAGCGTTAAACGTGTTCCGTCAGTTTTGAAGACTGAGGCGGTCACCAGATCCGCGTACACTCCCCGATATTTTATCATCCCGTTCGTGTTTCATTTTGGCAACCCTGTGCTTGAATCTCCTCTCAAGTCAAAATCGACACCAATGGTTCTTGATCAAGTCTTGGTCGCAGGGTGCCAATCCGATTGACAGCCATCCCAGCGTCGTCGCATTTCGATTGAAAGACTTCGATGAGCCTGGACGGGATGCACAACAACAGCCCACCACATGTTTGAGGGTCAAAGAGGAGCGGAAACTCTGTAGGTTCTTCAGTGACGCCAGATAAATCGACATCACGCGACGCTAAGAAATTCTTGTCAAATAGCGAACTACGGAACCCACGTTTCGTAAGTTCCAAGGCACCTGAGAGAACTGGAATGTTTGAGGTGTGTAACTCCGCACACGTATTACTGGCATTCAATATCTCACGAAGGTGCCCGATCAGCCCAAATCCTGAGATGTCGGTTGCAGCTGTGACTCCAGTCTCTCGAGCCAACTCAGCCAGTTCACTTGAGTGCTTGAGCATTGAAGAGATCAGCTCCGTCCACCATTCAGCCTGACATTGGGCTTGCCGATGAGCCACCATGAGCACTCCTGTCCCTAGCGGTTTCGTTAAAAAGAGTGCATCACCTGCCTGTGCGTTTGCCTTTTGAAACGATGGTCCATTGAGTTTGCCGATCACTGTGAAACCAATTTCAGCGCGAGGTCCTACGCACGTGTGACCACCAACGATCCTCATTCCAGGCGCCATCAGAGAAAACTCTTGTTTCCCGCCAGCCAGAATATCTGCAACATATCGTTGTTGCATTCGCTCTGGTCCAGCAGGCACTACAACATTTGCAACGGCACACATCGGTTCTGCCCCCGTTGCACATAAATCGTTTGCAGCGTGAATGGCAGCTATGCGACCATTTAAGAATGAATCCCGAAAGGGGGCTGTGAAAAAATCGGTGGAGATAGCAATCTGTGTCTGCTCGACATCCACAACAGCAGCATCATCATGGTGAATCTCTAGGTCGGCAAGACCGGCAGCTAACTCGATACTCGCAAGTTTTGAGCCACAGCCTCGGCACTGCATTTCCAATGATTTGTTTGGGGTTAACGAAGGGACTTGGTACTTCTTTACAAAAGTGGAGTCGATGCGATCTTTGAGCGAAAGCAACCACTTCCCCTCCGCGCTGATCCCTCGCCACTCTCCAATCGCAGAACCATCTCCTGTGTTGAGCAATCGTAAGAAAGAATGTTGTGGATGATACGTTTGTAGAGTCTGCCCCTTGACCAGTCGCTGAATGTTTTCCCACAAGATGGGGGCTTGCCGCACGGCAAAGACGCCAGCTTTGTGAGTCTTCTCTCCTTGAATCGTTCCGGTGTCACCAACTGCAAAGATAGGATCACTCGCTACAGATCGCAAAGTTTGATCTGTCAGTAAAAATCCTTTATCACACAATGGAAGACCAAGTTCTTTCAGGAGAGGAGGTGCTGTCGCTCCGGTCGCCAAGATGACCAAATCAGCTTTCAAGCTCTCTCCACCGTCTAAGATTACCGATTCGGAATCGATTTGCTGAACCGCCCGACCTACGATGACCTCGATCCCTTTTTGACGAAATGTTTTTTCTACCCGAGAACGTACGCTGCGAGAACTGCCTGAAAGGATCTCATCGCCCCGATTGACTAGAGTGATCTGATATCGCTGATTGATACTTGATGCATCGATAAATCCAGGTAAGCAGCAACAGATTTCAATTCCAGCTGCACCACCGCCAACGATCACGATCTGAAGTGGTGTTTCGCTTTCACGTTCTTCTCGATGTAGAGACCGTTCCAAACGCTGCAGGAATGTCTGCATCGGCTTAATCGTGACAACGTGATTGAGTTTCGAATCAATTCCAGCAGTCTCGGGCACTGAACCGATTCCGATACTTAGTACATCAAAAGCAATCGGCGGGTGGTCTGCGAGTTGCAATTCTCGCTTCTCGCGATCAAGCCCAACGACGTCATCGACCAATAGTGTTGCATTGGCGGAGGCACACAATTGAACGAGATCGATTTCCATCGCACTGACCGGCTTTTGCCCAGCTAGCACGGCTGGCAACATGCCCGAGTAAGTCGCTGTCGTATGGTTGGAAATGCAAATCAGGTTCGCATGTGGATTCGGATTCATCTTCCATTGCGCGAGAACGTGTGCATTCGTATGACCGATTCCCAAGAGGACAATCTTCTGTCGCGGTAACTCTTCGACGTCGTTGGCTTGCATTTCCATTTGATCATGTCCCTGCGACAAGATCGGCGGGGACGGACTGAAGTGCATCAATTAACTCTGAATCTTCATTCGGAGCAACGGTTCTCAGGTCAATCGCAATGGCTCCTTCGAAGATTCTGGAAGCAATTGCAAATGGCCCCAACCTCAAAAATTGTGAGACGCGCTCTGGGCGATTGACCTCAACCCTTAAGCCCGCACTAGCTACCTGCTGCTCTGGCAGGGTTCCTCCTCCCATATGAGACGCAAAATCACTGACAGAGATGCAGTCATAGAGTGGGGAATCAAGTAACGCGTTTCGAATGTCGTGGCTGCGCTGGTAAAGTGATTCAAGGGGAGTTGCGAGCATTTGCAGTATTGGGATTTCTTTAAAACCATTTCCAGCCAAATGAATTTCAAGCGTCGCTTCCAAACCTGCAAGCGTTGATTTCCCAACTCTCAACGCCCGTGTCAGTGGGTTCATTCTGAGTTGCTTAATCAGATTTGATTGCCCCAGGATAATACCACATTGCGGTCCGCCCAAGAGCTTGTCACCGCTGAACAGGATTAGGTCAGCTCCTGTCGCAACGCTCTCTTGAATTGTTGGATCAGAGAGACCGAACTTTGAAAGGTCATAAAGTGAGCCACTCCCAAGATCATCGATCACACAGATTGATCGTTGTCGCCCTAGATTAACGAGTTCTTCGAGACTTGGCTCACAGACAAATCCCGAAATGACAAAATTACTTCGATGAATTCTCAGAAGTGCCCTCGTAGAATCTTGAATCGCGTTTTCATAGTCACGCAGGTACGTTCGATTTGTTGTCCCAACTTCGTGCAAACGAATTTTAGCAGAGAGTGCAATCTCAGGAAGTCGATATGAGCCGCCAATTTCAACAAGTTGTCCTCGTGAGATGATAGCCTCACCAGCCCCAACAACATCTTGCAGTGCTAACCAAGTAGCGGCTGCACAGTTATTGACGATCAAAGCATCTTCCGCACCGGTAAGTGCTTTTAAAAGCTCGACAACACGTTCACCACGCTGACCGCGATGACCTTCTTCTTTCTGGAACTCAACATTACAGTAACCTGCAACATCTTGCATGCACTTGCGAGCAGACTCAGCGAGAGGCGAGCGTCCCAAGTTCGTATGGAGGATAATGCCGGTTCCATTGATGACTCGACCGAGTTTGCGTGAAGCATCACTGTTGGCTTTGGCACTAAGTCGTTGCTGCACTTCGGTGAGCAATTCATTCTCGCTCAGCTCAATTTTCGGTGTCGCTCTTAAAGATTCCAGTTCTTCACGAATCCAAGACAACAGTAAAGAACGAGGCACACCTTCGGTCAGCAATGACTCAACATGTTGAGACCGCAACAGCGAATCAACCGATGGAAGTCGACGACGATAGTCTAGATGTGGTGACATTCGCTCTGTTTTTTTCACGTCCGACCGGGAATGTAGAGTTGGGAATTTGTCATTTGAGAAGTTCAAGGCGTTCTTGGAATTTCGACCCGCGTTTACGGAGATGTTGGTCTCGACGAGTCAATCCTAGCGAATCAAAATACTCCAACAATGGAATTGCATGTTTGCGTGTCAATTTCCAGCGATCTCGAATCATGCCGACAGAGACTGTATCTTTCGCGGAGAGTAATTGAACAATAGCATCCCATAGATTCACCAGTACCTCGGGGGTGAAAATATAACCGCCTCCGACATGTACAAGTTCACCATTCGAATAGGCAAGTTCAAGCAGTGATCGTATTTTTCTTTTGGGAAGCTGTAATTGGATGACCAATTCACTCTCTGTTGGTCCTGATCGGTTGCCAACGTAGCAGTTCATAATCCTTTTCAGTTGACCTGCATCATGATTAGATAATTGCTGATTGCATTGGGGTAGGTACAACTTGTTCTGTTCTCTCTGCAACTTGCCACTTTGAACTAATCGCTCAACTCCGTAAGCGATTGTGGGAGGAGAACCATCACGACGAAAGTGATGAACGAGCGACGATTCCTCGATAAAATAACTCTTTTCGGCTCTTGAAGTTGAGAGATATTCCAAGAGTCGCGATTGAATCCGCTTGAGTCTCTGAGATGAAATGATGTATTCACTGTGAGGCACTTGTACTGCACTTCCAGCTTGAAGGAGTTTTTCAAGCGAAAGGGAGAGCTCACTATTCGTCCCTCCGATGTTTTGTCGGAAATCCCCATTGTCATGCTTGACCTCTCCGTGAAAATCGAGCCAGCACTGCAATGCTGTCTCTTTGTTCGTGGAAACAATCTGCTCAACAAGTTTTAGTATTTCTCTAGGCTTACAGTGCTCTGCAAAGTCTGGGCAAAAAAAACGACCAGCGGCAAGAGTGTGGCGACCATCAGCGCTTCGCAATAAGAATTTCTGATCGGCGGTAATAATGATAGGCTCTTGAAAGCGGAGCACCGCAGCAAAAGGGTGCTCAACACCCGGTTTAGACAATAGAATCCGCGCTGATTGTTTTGTAGTGCCTGTATGCAATTGTAGTTCGGAGTTATGTTTAATTGGAAAGTCAACGGAAAACGGTCGGATCCAAGCTCCGCTGCGCTGTGTCACATTGAATGCCTGATGTGCCACCAACTCCATTCCACGCGAAGGATCGCGACCAGTTCTTTGAGAGATCTGCAAGGCCACACGTTCCCCTGAATGAGCAGTGGGCATTACATGTTGGTGAACTTCAATCCCACGCACGATTGCTTCACTATCATTGGAGAGAAGGTCTAAACGATCCCCTACGTTCACGGTCCCTTGCAAGACTGTTCCCGTTACGATCCTGCCATGCCCTTCTTTCTTAAAACATCGATCAATCGGCATTCGAAATGGGAGCGATTCAGTGAGCAGATCTCGCTGACATTCACTTCGTTTTTTTTCAATCCATTCTCTCAAAAGCGAAAACCCGGTCGCCTGTTTTGCAGACACAAAAAAGAACGGTGGCAATGCTTCCTCAGGGATGAGTGAAAACAACTTTGCAACTTCATTTTGCAGTGTGCGACATGCAGCTTCATCGCTCAGATCGCATTTTGAGATCACAACAGCGATACAGCGAACCTCAAAAGCACGCAAAATTTGTAGATGTTCGACAGTTTGCCGCTGAATTCCATCTTTCGCAGAAATCACGAGCAAAGCAACATCAAATCCATGAGCGCCTGAGACCATGTTATTGATGAAAGATTCATGCCCTGGAACGTCAATGACAGATACAGACCCGTGTGCTGTTTCGAAGTAATCGAAGCCCAGGTCGATCGTCAACCCACGCCTCCTCTCTTCCAAACGAGAGGTGTCATTGCCTGTGAGCTGCCGAACAATCGAACTCTTTCCATGGTCAACATGTCCAGCCATTCCGATGAGCATTTTAAGTGATACCTCTCTCTCAAATTTAGCGAATCAAATTTTCCTCCGAAACTTCTCGTTGACGAAATTACTACGAATCAACCTTGGAAATGCTCTAATTCGAAGGGGCTGTTATTCGGGTGGAATAGGTTCTGGGAGCCTTGAGGATTGTCACTATCTTCGTTTCGACCGAGCGCTGCAACTCATCAAGTCTGCTTATCCTGGGGGTAGTAGCAGATTTTGGCATATTAGTTTTACTTGGTTTAACAGTAGATTAAAAGTGATTTGTGTTCCGGATAAAGCATAGACCGACCATGCGACGGCAACACGCGATAGCGGGTCGACGTCGGACTTTCCATCTGGCAGCGTTCGCCTTCAGGCCTTTAGCCGGGATGTCATCCTGCCAGGCGATAAGAAGTATCTGATGAACAAGGTCACGGAAGCCCGCAAGGCTGCCGAGGCCAACCCGATTTTGCCTCGGGAGGAAAAAGCTGCCATGCGGTCTCAGACTAGAAGGGCCTGATCCACAAAGTGGTCAACCTGCTGTAGCCGTCATTGACGGAACTCATCGACACCCATAGTTCGAGCAGTCGTCGGAGTAGGGGTGTCTTCTTGAAGTGAGCAGTACACAGTTGAGGCGTTTCGGAACAGTTATCATCTTATTTAAGGCATTTTCGTTTTCTCACCAAAGGTTCCCTCCGTGATACGTTCCAGAATTCGTATGAGTTTCTGAAACACTGTGAGATACTGACGGGAGAATGAGAATTATTCTGCTCTCTTCCTATCCCTTCGTTCAGTGACCTTCGATCCCAACAATCGAATTTCACGATTCTGGGCTGTAGTACGCTCCAAACGATGGCCGACACACGAGTTGATGTTCCAAACTGGCTTCAAGACTGGCATTCGAAGGGAGTAGCCGCACTCACCAATTCACCGTTTAGTGCAACATCATTTTGTAACTTTGCACCTTGGTAGCTGTTCTTTTAATGCCTCTATCGCTTCGTCACTGACTTCGGTTTTCTGGACCCGAACATCTCGCAGGTTTGGCAACGTCGACAACTGAGCGAATCCTTTGTCGGTCACCTGTGTGCTAGCACACAGAAACAGCCTTAGATTGGGCATTCTTTCTGCGAGAACGCTTATGGACTCATCTGTGAACTCTTTGTTTGCGGATGCTGTGAAGTTCGTCATATTTAAGTTCAACGGAAGTTGACGATAGCCTTCTGCGGTGACTTTACCGCCCCGCAAAGCTAGACGATTCAGATTTGTTGCCTGACCTATCAGGTGCATGTGTTCATCAGCAATTCCAGAATGCGACAAATCCAGACTTCTTAGATGAGCGAGATCTCTTAGGAATATGAGTTCGCTTCCCTCAATATGCTGATGCCAGAGATCGATCGCAACGATTCGAAATGGTTCAGAAGGCAAATGTTCGCGAGCAACAAATTTCAGCTCGGTTCCGGATTCCATTTCCACGGTCACGACGCCGTAGTTATCGACGACCCAAATGGCAGCTGCTCGATCAGGTGTCAGTACAATTTCGTCAGCCAATACTTCGACAGGCGCCAATCTTTTTTGTTGAAAACTCATCGCAAATGTGATGGCGGTCGCACAACACAAAAACGCCGCCGCCACTAACACCACCATGCTTCGATACCACGGTTGCTGGGGCTGCGGTCTCTGCCTTCGCTGTGCGGTCGCCCGTGAGGTGCTGACTACAGTTTTGCGTCTTTCTTGAGGTTTGACGACAGCTTTTGGGCGAGGGGACGATTCTGAACTCACGTTGTCAGGAGTTCGTGAGTGAGGCTTGCTCGGGGGGATCGTCTTTGAGCTTCTTTTAATCGAAACCGAATTCTTGGAAGCAGCGTTGGTCGCTGAAGAAACCGTACCGCGTGGTCGACCGCATTCTCGGCATCTTAACATCCCCTGACGGATTTCTGCTCCACAAGATGGGCAAACTGACTTTGTAACTGGCATGGCGATCTCCGCTTGAAACTGATCCGAAAACAACGTGGCTACTCACCATGTGGCGAGACCAACGAAAAACCGGACAGGCGAATTCTAATTTTCTTTCACATTCGTTGAGGCATGCAGGGTTTTCCAGCGAGCATACCCAAATGCTGCCAAAAGCGTTGCACCTGCCAGTAGGAATGCGATTCCCGCTACCAACGCTCTGCGTGGCTGGTCAGAAACTGCTGCGTCGAGTCCTTGCTCGTCCACCTTCATTGCGGTCGGTTCAAGATTTACATTGTCTCCAGCGACCGGAGGTAAGTCGGTGGCAGGAGGGACTTGGACAGCTTCCATGCGGTCCATTTCGGAGGTCAATTCCGCACGCATCCCATGCCATAGTTTACCAGTCGCCACATTGCCGATCACTTCTACGTGGTCTCGATACTCTTGAGGAATTTCTTCGACTGGAACTTTGGTCCAACGGTTATCTTTAACGACCTGCCAGGAGTGCATCGAGTCTGCGATCTTGATGCGAGGTATTTCGCTCAACTCCATTTCAACAGGCTCGTATCGCGTATCAGAAAAAGTCTGACCCGTTTTGCCCTCTCTCAGCTGCGTGATTTGAACCACGCGATTCAGGAACACTGGTTTGCCCGGAGTTCGGTCGTAGAAAAAACGGGTGATCGGTGAGGTTAGGTAGTAGCTGTCAGGAGGTGGAGCTGCAATGCGCCGCATTGAAGTCGGTAAGTGTGGAACTTTTTTTGATAAGAATATACGCAAATCACCACCGGGAGTCGGAGGAAGCTGGGTCGGCTTCTCTCCTGGTCGAGGACGAGAACGCGAAAGATCAATGTCACAACGCGGG
>JABJMI010000513.1 GCA_018659505.1 Planctomicrobium sp. | reverse complement strand
TGAATGCGAATTTGATTTCGTTCAACAATGACTCGGGCATTGGCTGCCCGTCGAGCTTGTTCAGATCGGGTTTTGGATCGAACAGATCCATCTGGCTGGGACCACCTTCCATAAACAGAAAAATGCAGCGTTTCGCTCGAGGAGTAATATGGGTACTCGGACTCTCAGAATCTTGTGCCAACAGTCCTTCATCTCGCAGAAGAGATGCCAGCGCCAGCATCCCCAGACCGCTTGCCGACGAGGTGAAAAAGTTCCGACGCTGCTGATTGATGTTGTGATCAGTCATGTATGAACAATTTATTCTTTCAGTCACGGGTGATGAACTCATCAAGATTCATCACAATCCTGGTAATGCCCGTGAACGCCTTGCGTCGCTGAGTCTTCTCGACGGGATTACTTGAACTATCAATATGTAAGAAGTCATGATATGCCTCGGTCAATGTTTTAACCTCGACTTCACTTGGAGGGCGTCCCAGACATCTGAAGTAGATTTCTTGAATTGCTTGTTCGAGGGAATCACCAAACCTTTCTGCGAGCTCCTCTCCAATCGCTTCAGCACATTCGAAGAAGAGAGGGTCATTGAGCAGCGTCAAGGCTTGTAATGGGGTGTTGGAACGTTCTCGTTGACTACAGGAAACCGAAGAGTCTGGGGCGTCGAAAGTCACCAACATTGGATAGGGAACAGTTCGCTTAAAGAAAATATACATTCCGCGTCGAAAACGTTCGCTCCCTTGGGTCACCGGCCATTTGAAACTCCGCCCCACTTCAGCCACGAAGTCCGGAAGTGGAGGATGAATTCCTTTGCGGCCGATTGTTCGGTCCAACAGTCCACTCGCCGTTAAGTGCAAATCACGAACGGATTCCGCTGAGACACGATAAGTGTTCTGTCGCCAAAAGAGTTGATTACTGATCGCGGATTGTTCAGGAACGGAATTGAACGCAGACGACATCCGGTATGTAGACGAATTGACAATCAGGCGAATCATCTCCTTGCGACTCCAACCAACTTGCCTGTATTCACTGGCAAGCCAATCGAGCAATAACGGATGCGTGGGAGCAGCCCCTTTGCTGCCGAAATCGTTGGGACTGGAAACAATCCCCACACCAAACAACTGTTGGCAAATACGGTTGACCGCCACTCGTGCTGTCAGCGGATTCTCCTCGTGGAATAGCCACTTCGCCAAATCGAGACGGTCTGCAAACTTCCCTTGAACATCTAACGGAGGCAAAACTTCCAATGTACTCGAAATCACTTCCACGCCCGGACGATTGTAAACTCCGCGAATATGCACGTGAGTTTCTCGGTGATCTTTTGATCGTTCCGCAAAGGCGCGGGCTTTGGTTACAGGTTTCTTTGGCCGCTTCCCGAGTTGATCAGCGACTCGTTTCTCGACGTCCTTCCAACTAGTATCTTCTGTTTGATAGTAACTCTTCAGCTTATTTAGATCGGTTGACTTATTATACTCCGCAATAATCCCAGAAATTTCTTCCCGTTGAGGTTCAGTCAATCCTTTCTTCTCGAACTGTGCGAGTTCAACCTCGACAGCATCCCACTTCGGCTGCCAGCTTTTCAGTGACTGCTCATACTCAGCAATTTCCCAAGGCTGAGTCGCCGTGACCCCAACAGCGTCGGCGTTATTAAAAAACGCATAGAGCTCATAGAATTCTTTCTGGCTCACCGGATCATGCTTGTGATCATGACATTCGGCACACCCCAAAGTCAGTCCCAGCCAAACCATTCCGGTCGTGTTCACTCGGTCAACCACTTCTTTGGTGCGGTACAATTCCAAGTCGACTCCCGCTTCGGTGTTCCTTAGCGTGTTGCGATGAAAACCGGTCGCGATTTTCTGTTCCAACGTTGGGTTCTCGAGCAAGTCGCCAGCGAGTTGCTCAATCGTAAACTGGTCGAACGGAAGATCACTATTGAAGGCGTTGATCACCCATTCGCGGTAAACCCAGGCATGAGGACGCTCACTATCACCTAGGTAACCTTCGCTGTCCGCGTAACGGGCGAGGTCCAACCAATGCCGCCCCCAATGTTCACCGAAATGAGGTGACTCCAAAAGTTCGTCGACTAACTGACTGTAGGCATCTGGAGAGGTGTCCTTAACAAACTTTTCAACTTGCTCTGAAGAAGGAGGCAGACCGGTCAAATCGAGATACAATCGTCGAATTATTGTATACCGATTCGCAGAGGCAGCCGGAGACAATTGAGCTTTCTGCAACCGCTCCAAAATAAATGCATCGATCGAATTACGAATTGGGAAGTGTTTGACTGAGTCAAAATCGTCAGGAGTAACGCGGCGCTTAATTGGATGTAGAGACCAGAGCTTATCCAGCTTCAATTCAAAACCTTCAGGCCAAACCGCTCCTGCTTCCACCCACTGTTCAAGAATTGAAATTTCTTCGGGACTCAAAGGTGCTGCGTCCTTCGGCATTTCAGCGACACCATCAACCGGCGTAATTAAGTCAAGCAAGTAACTGAAAGTTGCCTCGCCAGGAACAATGGCTGTTCCGCTTTCGCCTCCGTTCAAAGTCGATTCCCGCGAGTGCAGCGAATATTCGCTCCGATTGTCACGCTTGTTGTGACACTCCAAACAGTGAGTACGAAGAATCGGCGCGACATCCCTTTCAAAATCTATTGGATTCGCCAAGCTTTCAAGAGGATGTAATGTCAGACTGAAAAAGCAAGCGAGCAAGATCGCAT
>JABJMI010000662.1 GCA_018659505.1 Planctomicrobium sp. | reverse complement strand
TCGGATGGACGACTTCTTCGCGATTCAGCGTCACCCAACATGGTTTTTACGGTAGGCCTACGGCACACCGCTGTCGTTTGTTAAAACATCCTTCAGGTGGTAGAATCTTCCGTAGTTCAAACTTGAATGGCATCGCAATGGCGGTTCGGGTGGCACGACCTGAGTGCAGCGGAGCGGAACGGTGGTCGTGGCAACTGCGAATTAGACGTTCATCGCTACATCAACTTCAACTCTGCGCTCGCCACCCGACCTAACTTGAGACTTCAGGAAGAAACCTCTTGCAAATTGCTTTGAACTCTTCCAACTGATTCTCGCACCACTGTTGGTCGTAATCAAGTTCTTTGGCGAGGATTTCGGCAACAGTCGGAGCGATGTTCAATGTTGCTTTCGCATTGAGGAACAACATGCGGGTTCTTCTTGCTAGCACGTCATCAACGGTTCGTGCCATTTCTTGGCGGGCTGCCCAAATGACTTCAGAGGGGCGAAGCGGGAGTTCTTCGCAAATGGGTATTGCGGTCTCGGGGTGTGCGGCTTCTATTTCTTCGATGCCTGCGAGATCAGTTCCGTAGACTGATCGATGTGTCAATTGACCGGAAGTCTCTTGATAACCGTGGAGTTTTACAGCCTGTGTGCTGCTCTCTTTCGCTGGAAATTTGTGAAGTGACGCCGCTGTGTTGATACAGTCTTCAGCCATCTTCCGAGCGGTTGTCCATTTGCCGCCAGCGATAGTGATCATGCCGGAATCAGAAACTTGAATTAAATGATCTCGGCTGATCGCTGCCGTTTTGCCTGCACTTTTGTCCTTCACTAATGGTCGAATTCCGGTGTAGATACTCAGGATGTCAGCTCTTGAAATTTCCTTTGCCAGATATCTGTTGGCAGTCTCGATCAGGAAGTCAATTTCCTGTTCTTGAGCGATCGGTTCCAGCAGCGGATCAGGAATCAATGTATCTGTTGTCCCAATGATGATGCGATCATGCCAGGGGATGATAAAGATCACTCGCCCATCAGAAGTTTTCGGGACGATCA
This sequence comes from Planctomicrobium sp., assembly GCA_018659505.1. Taxonomy (GTDB): domain Bacteria; phylum Planctomycetota; class Planctomycetia; order Planctomycetales; family Planctomycetaceae; genus Thalassoglobus. The sequence goes on along the minus strand of JABJMI010000662.1, from coordinate 2,493 downwards.
AAGCGGTCTCGCCCGGAAAGAATTCACGCGAAACAACAAGATGTACGCCCTGACTCGGTGCGATAATTTCTGATTGAGTTGCATCATCAAGTTTGCGAACAGCATCGGAGAAAGGACCGGTTGCGTTAATCACGCAGCGAGCATCCACTTGGTATTCTTGACCTGATTCCTGATCACCTGCCACGACTCCGATAACACTTCCTGTTGAAGACTTCACCAGCTCTTTCACTGCGAAATAGTTGAGTAAACACGCATCATGCGTCGAAGCTGTCTGAGCAACACTGAGTAGAAGTCGGGCATCATCGAACTGTCCATCGTGATAAATGACTCCTCCTTTGAGCGTGTCTGGTTTCGTGCCGGGAGCATGTTTGAAAGCTTGCTCTGAAGAAATCGAAATTGACGCTGCAAAGCGATCTCGACCAGCGAGGTAATCGTAGACTTTCAAGCCGGTGCCATAGAAAAAACGCTCCCAGCGACTTTGGCAAGGAATCAGAAATGCTAAATCTTTGACGAGATGTGGAGCGTTCTTGTGCAACAGGGCGCGTTCGCGAAGTGCTTCCGTAACGAGCTTGATGTTTCCCTGTTTGAGATACCGAACCCCACCATGCACAAGCTTCGTGCTACGGCTGGACGTTCCTTTTCCGAAGTCTGATTGTTCAAGAAGTAGCGTATCAAGTCCGCGAGTCGCAGCTTCGAGTGCGATATAGACGCCAGTCGCACCACCACCGATGATGACGACATCCCATGGATTTTGTCGCTGTTGTAGTCGAGCGATGTTTTGTTGACGATTCATTTCTGGACGCTGACTGACTTACTCGATTGAATCCATTTGTGCTCGGGGATTCGTTTGCACACTTCAAGTGTGCAGCTAAACGACTTTTCCTAAATCCAAGTTCCTAATTCCTAACTCCTAGTTTGCCCAGCCGATCATGTCTCCGTGGAAACGATCGTAGAACATCCAACCAATTTTTTCGCTGAGGCGGGAAAGATACTCTTTTTGAAACGCTGTTTGAGATTGATCGTACGAAGATCGCGGGACACGTGTCGGGAAGCTGAAGTCGACCTCTTTTGTGAAGATGCGATCTGCATATCCATCTTCGTCGATCTTGACGACATGCACGTAAGCCTCAGTTCGACCACGGAAGAGAGTCGTACTCGTCCCTTCATGCAGAGAGAAGTCTGCGAGTTCAATTTCGATCACGTAGTCAGCTTTGAACGCTTCGCCGATTTCCTCCGCCTTCTCCCAATCGGGATGTTCATCGATCCAGGCTTTTACATAATCGGGATGAATCATGGTGATGTGGTTCTGTCCCAGTCGAAAGGAAACATGCGTCGCGACTTGTTCATCGAGTTGAGGAAACTTCCATTTCAACTCAGTGGGAGCAAAGCAAACAACAGCGACAGTTACATCTGGAATGGACATCGACTCCCCAGTCTCGGCATCGAAATCAGGCTCAATCGATGGAGGACCGTGCAGCAGATAGCTGATGATCACAAACTGCTGGCAACCTGCTAAAGAAAAGCTGATTGCGAAAGCGACGAGCAAAAATCTCAATCGAGTGATTGAAAATTTGCGGCGTGATTTGTTGTTGTCTTCGTTGAGATTTTGCATCTGAGGAACTCAGGCTGGAATCAGACTTTGAGAATCACTCTTATTATCCAGAAACTTTAATACCAGCAATGTACGTCCAACCGGGGCTGAAGTTCGTTCAAGGTATTGGAGTGTGGAGTGAATAAGTTCGATTTCAAAGTCGTCAAAAGGTTCTGCACTATGGCGAACCAAGGAGTCAACTTAAGGGGCTTTATTTGACGAATAGGTCGCTATTTTTCACACTGTAAAAAGTATGACCGAGTTCATCCGCGAGTTTGTTCGTAAACTTACGTATGAAAACAGTCTTTGGCATTTGGTCGACAGCGACCGGATGTGTCGTGGGGTGTGTCATATTGAAAAGTTGGTCGTAAACTTGAATGGCATGTTGACCTGCTCCATCCTTTCCTCGAACGATTTCGTGAGCAACGATCTTGCCCGAAGCTTTCCCTCGGTATAGGTTCGGACTGTTGTCCTCGCGGTAGGTGAAGCTTTCGAACTGCACGTGGAAAATGTAGTCCACATCGTCGAGTTGCATTGCCAGCAGATTAGGATCGAACTGCCCAGCGTAATCATCGAGAACATCCGCCGCTGCATCGGCGTGCATGACTGCCATGCCACGTCGCTTCATGCGGCGAATTAATTCTTCCTGAATATCTGACGTGAGGGTATCGAATTCATCAGATAGATAAGATGGTGCAGAACAATGCACGAGCACTCGCTTCTGATCTTCAGCGAGGGAGACGCCTGTCGCAAGTTCGAAGCCGGAAGGTTGCACCGGGTCGCCCATCAACACTTTTCCAGCCATCATTAAAGTGTCAACACAACCAGATTGAATCACCACGAAGGTACTCATACAAACCAGTACCAACATCATGCGGCAGGTTTGAATTCGATTCGCGGTT
>JABJMI010000427.1 GCA_018659505.1 Planctomicrobium sp. | reverse complement strand
TCAATCAATTCAATCAATAGAATCCAGTCATCACCTTCAGTCAGTTCTTTCGCCTTTTCGGCTGCGAGAACGAAATTGTCCCAACGACCATGTGTGCGATGAACCATCATTTTGACGCGGTGAGGGTAAGCGTCCTCAGGTGAGAGTTCAGTCAGTTCGTCGGCGTAATTCAAAACTTCATCATCTCGCCCCAGTTCGTTTCGAACAGCAATCGCTTTCTTCAGGATCTCTTTACGAAGGTCTTGCCGCTCCAAAGAGAGTGCAACAAGCTGCTCAGCCGGTCCCCAATGCTTTGATTGAAAGAGAACTTCAATCATCAACAACAAATCTTCAGTAGCCACGGTCGAGACTTTCTCGACCGAAGGAATGCCCGTCTCAACATCTTCACCCGCCAGAGGAGCGATACAAAGCAAATACAATTTCGCCGTTGTTCCGAACTCATCATCGCTGCGACTTTTAGCAAGCGCAACTTGATAAGCGTGCTTCGCGAATTCACGACGAGCAGTGGAGGTCTTCGCAGCGACAATTTGCTCCACCTGACCTCTGAGTTTTATGATTCCCTGCTCAGGACTGCGGAACACGAACAAAGCCAGGCATGGAACAATAATCAGGACCAATACCACGAAAGAAAATCGTGCGACGGCAGACTTACGGGGCGACATAAGCTCCTCGATTTTGTACAAGGATATGTGTTTTGTTGGGCTTCAGTTGAGAGAACGTTTCTTGCTCACCGCCCAACCAGGTGACAGTGACATCCACAGGGACCGAGTCCTCTAATGAATACAGTAACCTCGAATCGCTGTGTGACAAGTAGCTGCCTCCGGCAACTCTCCAACGGACGCTCCTAGGAGTGGTGTCAATCTGTGCTTTGGCTCCGACTGCTGTACGTTCGGTCGATGTTCCGACTAAGTCCAGACGAATCCAAAATTTAACATAATTTTGATTCAAAAGAACTGCGACCGGTTCGTTCTGATGAACAACAATCAGGTCCGTCGCTCCGTCGTTGTTGAGATCTGTCTTAGCGACTCCACGACCTGATCGGTCAGTCTGGAAATATGAACCTCTCTGGCTGCCGACTTCGGCAAATCGATTTCCGAGTTCGTTCCGAAACAGTTGAGGAGGTTGGTAATACGGACTATCCAACCGTTCGTAGGCAACGTGTCCATTACTAATGAAGAGATCATCCCAGCCATCTCCATCGAAATCGGCAAAGCAAGTTCCAAAACCGACCCAGCGACGGGAAACGCCACGCAACCCCGTGACATCACCTGAGTGAACAAAACCTCCCTTGCCGACATTTCTCATCAACGAGTTGTCCTGATTCGAATAGTTTGCGTACCAGATATCGGGCAGACCATCGCGATCAAAATCCCCTAGGTCGATTCCCATCGAACCTTCACGCTCGCCGGTATTAGAATACGCCATTCCGTTAAGGACTCCGTCTTCCTGGAATGGCAACGATCCCGAATTCAGGTAGAGCAAATTTTCCTGAACATCATTCACAACAGCAAAATCAATGAAGCCGTTTTCGTCTAGGTCGGCTGAAACGATTCCAAGTCCTCTGTTCGGACCAATGAGCCCCACCGTGTCTGTTGCATCCTCAAAAGATTGACCAAGGTTGTGGAAGAATGCGTCTCGCTCGCCGGGAAACATTGTGGGACCACAAATGTCTCGAAGTTTTTGATCGTTATAGCAGCGACGTTCGGGGTCAGGCTGCCAGTCCGAGTAAGTCAACAAGTACAAATCAACAAGAGCGTCGTTGTCGATATCCGCTCCGACAGCATTGACGGACCAGACGGACTTCGCGATTTGAAGATTGTGAGAACTTTCGGAAAACGTTCCGTCGCCATTATTCAACCAGACTTGCACAGAGCCGAATCCAGCGACGACAAGATCTCCCATCCCGTCCGCATCGATATCGGTAACAGTACAACCGTGTGTGTATACGGAGTCGTTTAACAACGTTGCTGAAGTTGTGACCTCTTCAAATTGCAAGCCGTTTTGCTGTCGAAAGAGTCCGCTCGACGCACCTTTAACTTTGATTTCACTATCAGAAGCGAGCAGAGTTCCGCCACCTGAAAAGAACAGGTCTTGGACTCCATCACGGTCGAAGTCGAAGCTAGCGACTCCTCCGCCGACAGATTCAATCAACTGATAGTTTCCCCCAGCACTTCCATCGCTGTAAGCAAAGCGTACCCCAGACTTGTGTGCGATATCCTGAAACCAGTCAGCGTCACTTCTTTTACCGGTAGGCAATGTTCGCGGTGCAAGCGAAGGAATCGCTGCATTTCTGGGTCGAGGCACCTCTGACGGCGCAATCGACGTCTGCAATGTAGGCTCTGGGGTTTGCGGAGGACAACCACCGCAAACCAGACAAAACCCTACAAACAAGATAGAACGAGATATACAGAATGCACGAAGAGTCATTGGGCAATCTGGGAAACAACCTGTCTACGGCTATTCCGCTTTTTCGACGGTCAGGTCGTAGTCTCCAGGAACAGTCAGCGTAAGTCCAGAATCTTCCGAGTTAGAATACTTCGCCAAAATTAAATTCTTAGGCTCATCTGACGGATCTGGCTCGACGTAATTCCCTTCGTCATCGTAGTTCATATCTTCTTCGCTGTCACTATCCATCACTCCCGCGATTGTCACGGCGTATTGACCTTTGGTAACACCTTCGATCGTGTAAGTTCCATCACTACCGATCGCTCCCCGGAAACTTCCATCCTCATTCGAGATGCTGACAGCACCCTTCGGAACAGGAGAACCATCTCCAAAGCTAACTTTCCCGGAGATCGCTGTTCCTCCGCCCGCCCCCGAGCAGCTTGATAGTAGACAGAGTAGTCCAAGGTAGTACACGTATTTCACTTTATCATGCCTGCATTTTAAGAAAAAACAGCAACGCTGACGCCGTCCGACAGCGTTGCTGTTCGAATTATGAATAGAAAAAAACAACTAGGGACTGCCTCAATACAATGAAGATCGACATTTTGTAGGGTCTCGCTGTGTGGACCGAAACAACATCTTGTGGTCCGCAGAGCAGATCCTACACTTTTGAGACAAACCCTAGAATTGAACTATTGATCAACTTTAGAAGTTGCCAACAGGTTCGCCATCGTTGCGGTCAGCAAGTCTGTGTTGCGTATGAATGTCAATGTTCTCACTAAGGGCTTGTACAGAGCCATCACACATCAAGAACTGAACTGCTCCCGTATGCCAGCTCCCAAATCCAGTCGCTCGAGCAGCACCCGTCCG
>JABJMI010000175.1 GCA_018659505.1 Planctomicrobium sp. | reverse complement strand
TGGGACAAAGACGGCGACTTTGATCTTATTGTCGGTGACGAAGACGGACGCGTCGCATTGGTGGAAAATGTCTCTCCAGAAGCGAGGTTCGGCTATGCACAAACCGGAGGTGGAGCCAAGCGATTCGCAGCTCTGCAAGGAGGACACTCTGATGTCTCAGCATTTGCTCTTTCGGAATATATTCAGTTCAAACCATCCGGTTTACGGGCGATTGCATTGCTCGGTCCCAAACGGATTCCGGAAGTACAAGAAGTCCCTACCGCAATCGAGCAGGGGTTTGATGTTCTGAATACAAACATGCAATTCTGGTGGGCGCCAAAAGGGACCCCGCAAGACAAAATGGCGGTCATCTCCAAAGCACTTAGCAAAGCAATGCGAACTCCCCAAGTTCAAGAAAAACTGTCACAACTCAACATTACGCCTGTCATTCTTCAAGGGAAAGAACTTGCGGCTGAGCTGAGCGACCGCACCAAGCGAGCAGCAGCGGTCTCACAAAGACCAACAGTGAAACTACCAAATTTTCCCTTTTGGATATCCATAGTCGTAGTTGCTTTGGGGATGATTAGTTTGATATCGAATCGACAATTCTCCAAGAAGACTGAAGTCCTTCCCATAGAGAAAAGGAAAACTTCACTGGTTGTTGCCGTCCTCGTTTTGACATTTATTTATGTTGCACTCATGCAATCCGAATTGCTTGGTTATCTCCCAGCGACCCTGGTTTACCTGATCATCCTCGGCTACATCTTCGCAGCGGGGAATCGGAAGCTATTAGGAGTAATGGCGATGTTGTCAGTCGGATTGAGTATTGGACTCTTTTATCTGTTTACCGAGGTCTTTGTGATTGACCTGCCGTGATAGTTCTCGTGTTAACAAGCTGTTGCACACTTAAAATGTGCAGCTAAACGGACTCTTTCTAATTCCTATTTCCTTATTCCTAATTTAATCAATGAATGAAGTTCTTACATCAATGGAAACACTCTTCACGCTGCAAGCGTTGGGGTTACTGATGTTGGGAACATCATTGGGAGTGATGGTCGGAGCGATCCCGGGTTTGACCGGCTCAATGTTGATTGCTTTGTCCCTGCCGTTGACATTCACGATGTCGGGAGAACATGCTCTGATCTTGTTGGTTTCGATGTATGTTGGCTCGGTGTCAGGTGGCTTGATCACGGCGACGCTGTTGAGAATCCCCGGCACACCCGCGTCAATGATGACTACTCTCGATGGTTACCCCATGGCAAAGTCCGGTCGACCTGGAAGAGCTTTGGGACTGGGAGTGAGTGCGTCATTTGTAGGTGGTCTTATAAGTTGGTTCTTTCTGGTATTGCTTTCTGGACCGCTCGCAGAATTATCGATGACCTTCGGTCCCTGGGAATTCTTTGCGTTGGTGCTCATGGCATTAGTATTGATTGCATCAGTCAGCGGAGAATCACTCTCCAGAGGACTACTGGCAGGCTTTCTAGGAATTCTAATCGCAATGCCGGGCACGAATCCCGCGACAGGCATGACACGACTCACATTCGGGATGCACGAACTCGATGATGGCTTCAAGTTGTTGCCGGTCTTGATTGGCTTGTTCGCAGTCAATCAAGTGATCGACGAAATCCTGCGTATCGACGAACCACTCACACCGATTCGAGTTTCAAGACAGGGTCTGTTTCTAAAACTCCATGAGTGGAAAGAGAATAGTGTTAACCTGATCCGCTCTTCACTGGCAGGAACTTTCATAGGAATCCTTCCCGGAATCGGTGCCAACATCGGATCCGTCGTTGCCTATTCACTTGCAAAGAATGCGTCAAAAACTCCTGACGAATTCGGAAAAGGAAGCGAGGAAGGGATCATCGCTTCCGAAGCGGCAAACAACGCTACGGTCGGAGGAGCACTGATTCCACTAATCGCGATGGGAATCCCCGGGAGCGTCATTGATGCCATTTTACTCGGAGCGTTGGTCATCCATGGCTTGCAACCGGGACCGCTATTGTTCGAGCAAAACCCCGAAGTCGTTTACACCATCATGGGGACAATGTTTGTCGCGAATCTGTTCATGTTCTTTTTCATGATGCTGACAGTTCAATGGCTGGCTAAGCTAGCGAGCGTTCCCCGCCAAATTCTGATCCCAATTATTTTGACATTCTGCGTCATTGGATCTTACGCACTCGCGAATCGCTTCTTTGACGTCTGGGTCATGCTCGGCTTTGGTCTTGTCGGCTTCGCAATGGAACGCATGAAGATTCCGCTCGCACCCTTTGTGATTGGTTTTGTACTTGCCCCCATCGGTGAAGAACATCTTGCGGAAGCGCTCATGCAAACGGGAGGGAATTGGTCTCCGCTTGTAACACGCCCTATTGCTGGTTCACTCACCTTGGCAGCCGTAGTCATGTTTGTCTTCACATTAGTCCGTCATCGTAGAACCACAATTAACTCGAAACAAAACAGACTCACCGAAGAACCCACGAAGGAACCTGGCGAGAAAAGTATTGAACCACAGAGACACGGCGAGGAAGACATTTAGAGTTCTTGTTTCTTTAGACAGTTTCTGAATTAGTTACTACTCGGATTCGTTCCAAGATCCTGCGATTCGCTGCGTAAATTCTTTTCTCCGTGTCTCAGTGCCCCCGTGGTAAATTTCTTTCTCATTAATTTCAGCTACCAAATTGCTTTCAGGCATTCAATATCGAGAACTTTGTCTGAACGGCTCCCATTATTGACTTGCTGCTCTATCATCGTTTATGGCTCACCCTGGACGAAAAAACTTGTCTCCGGAATTACTGACTGGAAACCTTCGCAAGACGGTTTTCTTTCTTGCATTACCCGTGCTCGGCGAGCAGGTTCTCAACTTTCTTGTTGGCTTTTATGATGTCTATCTAGCGGGACATCTCGCAGCAGATATTAGAACAGACGCAACCGCTGCGGTAGGAGTCGCTGCTTATGTTGGTTGGCTCGCTTCCATGCTGTTCGCCGTGGTCGGCAATGGCACGACCGCATTGATTTCACGTGCTTGGGGAGCGGGTGACCATGCTCAGGCAAATCGAGTGGCGAATCGTTCGGTGCTGCTCTCAATCGTGTCCGGTCTAGTCTTCATGTCGCTCATTGTCCCATTCGCTCCCTGGTTGGTCCGGTTTATGGGACTGCAGGGGAATGCAGCTGAGATCGCAGTTCGATACTTGCGAGTCGATGCGTTTGGATTGATATTCGCGAGTGTGAGTCTGGTTCTCGCAGCTGCGTTTCGTGGCAGTGGAGATATGAAAACTCCGATGCTGGTTTTTGGATCGATCAGTATTCTTAACGTCATTGTCTCCACAGCATTTGTGAACGGAACTCCATTCAATCCCGCTTTAGGCGTCGATGGGATTGTATACGGAACATTGGTCGCACGAGTGTGTGGGGGACTCTTCTTTCTGTTTTTGTTCGCGCGAGGTCGAAATGGATTGTCTTTAAGGATCGAGCAACTTCGTTTAAGAGGGGAAACGGTTCGTCGAATTTTAGCAATTGGTATTCCTTCGGCGGTTGAAGGTTTTGTGATGTGGGTGGGACATGCGCTCTTCTTGCGTGTGATTTCCGAGATTGGTCCGACCACATTTGCCGCTCACATTATCGGAGTACGAGTCGAGGCGATTACCTATTTACCGGCAGTCGCTTATGGGGCAGCGGCAGCGACGATGGTGGGGCAATCTCTCGGAGCAGATAACCGTAAGCGAGCATTAAAAGCTGGCTATGAAGCAGCGCTGCAGTGCAGCATTTTAGGAGTGTTCATTACACTGTGGTTTACGTTGGGGGCAGAGTGGATCTACACCATGATGCACGAAGATCTCGCAGTCCGAGAGATCGGCATTCCCGCATTTCGCATCGTGGGGCTCTTTCAAATTCCTCTAATTCTTGCAATCGTTTTCTTCGCAGCGACGCGCGGAGCGGGAGAAACCAAATTCCCACTGTATGTCGCGCTCATCACAACTTACCTCGTACGCGTTCCCCTAGGCTACTACTTTGGAGTCCATCTCAAGATGGGTTTGATGGGCGCCTGGGTTGGTATGAATGCAGACATGTTTGTTAGAGGAGTGATCGCAACCTGGAGGTATTCATCACGTAGATGGTTGAGCACCCAGGTTTAAGGGTGAGTTAGAACTTATTCATCACCCAAGCCATCAATCACAAATTCTTCGCCAGCAACATTCACAACATCTCCGACGATGAGCTTCTTTCGGCGGCGAGTTTCTACTTCTCCGTTGACTGAGACATCACCGCATTGAATGATCTGCTTTGCTTGCCCACCAGTGTCCGCGACTCCACAAAGCTTTAAAAAGTGATCCAACCGCACATGCTCGGTTTCAGTATTGTTATTCACTGAGATGGTTCCAAAAGTGTGAAAACGCATATTCTACTGAGTAACATCCAGTAATCCAATTGCTTAACGAATCAAGGCTAAGATGTTCTGTCCGTGCGAATTTCGTATGTCATCAAAGCTTGATCCGAACGACAATGTTCATTTTATCTGTTACGCCGGCATTCTCGCGCTTCTAGTTGGACTGTTGGTTTCTAATCAGCATGAAAATATCAAGGATCGCAAGCAATCTCATGCAGAGTAGTATGACGTCCAAGATCTCTTTAAGGGAAAAGAGCCAGCTATAAATAGCTGGCTCTTCAGATTTCCACTTTGCTAAATTCGAATTCCTAGCGAACTTCCACGCCAGAGTTTTTCAAGGCGAAGACTGCACCGCGATACGCGGATAGTTTTGGAAGCTTTGACTTAGTCGCTTGTTTCCAGTATCCGATAGCATCTTTCTGGCGGTCTCTTCGTAGTAGCTCCATGCCGATGAAGTAATAGCCTTCACAGAGTTGAGCTTTCTGTGCTTCCTGATCATCGGGGTGAATCGATTTCAGAAGGGTGCCTGCATCGACTTGACCAAGTTGGAATAGAACAAGTGAATCAACCCAGTCACGGGAACCTTCCGGCTTGGCAATCGAATCTTGATAATCCGCTTGTTTGTATGATCCTGCTCGAATCGCACTTGCAAGTTTCCAAGGAGTCAGAAAACGCATGCTGCTATCTTGCGCGAGTGCTTGATTTAAGGATTGAAATGATCCAGCGAAATCACCGGAGAAGAATTGTGCGAATCCGTAGTCGGCATGAGCCATTGGATTCTCAGGAGCGAGTTCAACCACTTTCTTATAGTCGCTGAGTGCTTCTGCGACTTTATTCTGATTGAGTCGCGCGGTCGCTCGCAGACTTTGGGCACCTGCTTGCGAGGGATCAACTTTGAGCGCCTGAGACAACGCCTCTTCAGCACTCGCCGAGTCGCCAGCTTCCATGTATGCGAAGCCACGGTTGATGTAAGCCGGGATAAACCGACCATCCAGTTTGATTGCCTGATTAAAGTCAGCAACTGCTTCAGCGGCTTTCCCCTGCGACTGTAAAAACATTCCGCGATTGTTGTAAACAACCGGGTTATCAGGGAATGCCTGAACCACTTTCGAAAAGACAGCGTTCGCTTCGCTTGCCGTCTTCGTCGTGGCTGCAAGTTCAGCCTTTGACATATGGGCTGCCAAGTGTGTTGGCTGTAGTTGAATCGCTTGGTCTAAATCGGCTTCGGCTGCTGCTGCATCCTTTAATCGCATATCAGCTTGTGCTCGCTGATAGTACAAATTCGCACGCTGTTCGTTAGTAAGATCTTCTCGTTCAAGAACAGAATCGACGACAGTCTTCGCTGTCTTGGCATGATTTGGTTTGCCTTCCATGTCAGCGAGGTTAGACATCCCAAAGATATAAGGGAGATAATACTCTGCTTTGCCTTTTCCTTCATGACGAATCGCCTCGCGAGAATCTGAGATTCCTTGGCGAAGGGATTCAATCTTTCCAGTCATAATCCCTAGTTCAACACGAGCGCTTCCACGTAGGTATAACGCCACATGATCGTTCGCAGACTTCGCCAAAACCTGATTTGATAAATCAATAGTCTTAGAAAAGTCTCTCTGACGATAAGCGACATCAGCTTGCTCTTTCAGAGCTTCTAAATCTGCTTGCGCGTCTTGAGCAACGAGAGAGCTGTTCGTAGAAAGAACAGCGACTAGTAGAAAAGCCCCACAAAAATACCGAAACATCCATGATCCTCCCTGAGGAAATTTCAAATCTTAATTGAATTCATCCTGCAAAAAAGCAGGAAATTGAGCAATTTTGCTCATCGCTGTTGTCCGTGACAGCATCAATATCATGCTAGTTGGTAGCGGATGTTGCAAAACGGTACAACCCCAGTCTTAAAGAGATCGTTTCACGGCAGGAAAATCGTGACCGTCTTATCTCGCATCCAGCTCATAATTCTGTACACTTAATGATCGTAAGTTGTTCTCTGATTACAGTTTTTGTCATCCGACTCCGTTTATATTTCAATTAGCTGCTTCCATGTTTGTAGATCGCGTAGAAATTGTCTGTCAGGCCGGTGACGGTGGAAATGGTTGCATGAGCTTCCGCAGGGAAGCACACGTCCCTCGTGGTGGTCCTGATGGAGGCGACGGCGGTGATGGTGGCAGCGTGATCATTCGAGTTGATCGTAACCTTGGCAGTCTCGCCAATATTGTTGGGCACAGACATTGGAAGGCAGAGCGAGGAAAGCACGGCGAAGGCAAATTGAAAACCGGTCGTTGCGGGGAGGATGCCATCGTTTTAGTTCCTCCTGGAACTGTCGTGAAGGACAGCGAACACGGCTTTGTTCTCAAGGAACTCTTGGAGGATGGTGAAAGCCTGCTGATTGCTCAATGCGGGAAGGGAGGACGAGGCAATAAGCATTTCGCGACTTCCACCGATCGAGCACCGCGTCAATTTGAAGAAGGCACAGATGGTGAGACCCGCGAAGTCCATCTGGAGTTAAAAGTCATCGCTGACGTTGGCTTGATCGGGAAACCAAATGCCGGAAAAAGCACATTACTCAGCCGCATGTCACGTGCGAATCCTGAGATTGCAGATTATCCGTTCACAACAAAGTACCCTAACTTGGGTATGGTTAGAGTTGGTTACGATCACCAATTTGTTATTGCAGATATCCCAGGACTGATCGAAGGCGCCCATGCGGGTATTGGCCTCGGACATGAGTTCCTCAAACACGTGCAGCGAACTCGATTATTTGTTCATCTCATTGAACCAGCTCCGATGGACCAGACTGACCCCATTGAGAATTATCATCAAATCCGCAAAGAAATTTCGCTCTATGATGAGACTCTCGCTGACCGACCAGAAATCATTGTTGTCTCAAAATGTGAACTCCCAGACGCTGCCGCCTGTGCTGAGTTGCTCAGCGAAGACCTCGGCAAAGATGTTTTACAGATCTCGGCAGTCACCGGCGAAGGACTTGCGGAACTCGTGAAGTTAATCATTCAGGAATTCCAAGTCATGGACCGAGTCGGCGAATTTCAATAACAGTCGTGACCCCAATTAAAATTCGTTATGAGCACCTCTCCTCAAATAATCAGTCAATACAAAATTTCCTCGGCGTCACCCTGCCTCCGCGGTTAATTTCCTTTTTCTTTTAAGCTACCAAAGAATCTAAGTAACGTAGTTTGAGG
>JABJMI010000834.1 GCA_018659505.1 Planctomicrobium sp. | reverse complement strand
TCATCTCGTCGCCTTGCCACAGACCAGTGCCGCTGATCTATCGTTTGGTGTCAAAATACTACTAGCAGGTCGATTTGATCGCCCGCTAACTGCTGAGTTAAACCTGCGTGGTCGAAGATTCTCAATCCCTGCTCCGAATGTTCTTTCGCAGCAGGATTCGGAAGAGTTTGGACTGCCAGTGACTCAGACATTATGGACAGTCCACCTCCCTGAAGAAGTTGACGCGAAGGCGATCACAGGCGTTGCCTCAACAAATTTGACTCCGCATGCCACTGATGCGTGGTTAGCTGTTGAACAACAAACGCTAGAAAGATTTCAGGCGGACGTTTCCGAAATGGCGCGGCTCGTGAACGATAAAAGCGTCAGCAAGTCTCGTCGCATGCAAGCGAATAACAATTTGAAGCAATTGAATTTATCGCTGAACAACTTTGGTAATGAGTATTACGACAACGATATCAAAAGCGGAGAATCGGTCGAATTGCGAGAGAAACTGCTCGGTCAGAATAAATTCCTGCAGGAACAGGCTGAAAAAGCGGTTGAAGAAGCAGAGCCTGAATTGGATGAAATACAAGATCAAAAGCCGAGTTCCGGTCGTGGCTATATCATGAGCAATAATAGCATCATCCTAGATAATAACGGCGGCGACGGGATCGTATTGGATGCACTCAGTAAGCAGTCGACGACTTTCAATTTCCTGAATGTGGATGAAGCGATTCAGTCCAAAGCTGAGGCGGGAAAGAATATTTCCAGGAGTTCAAATTCGCGTTCCAAGTTGAAGTCACAAATTGCAGGGCAGAAACTCCAGTTGTTCGACGCCCCTAATGTGAATATCGATGGCAATGGAATCGTCGATGGTGTCATGGTAAATGACTTCGCAATTACCGGGACAACGGCATTGGGGTCAAATGCAGATAACACGATCAATCAGTTATTTTCCACATCGCGTGGTGTTGTTCCTCAGGTTCAGCAACCAATGTCACAAGTGACTGGAGGAGCTATCAACGGCGGAAGATTCGGAAGACCTGGTGAAGATTTCGGAATTCAGCAAAATCGGCAAAGCGGTGGCGTTCAGTTGGATGACAGCACATATAATATCAATCTCAATGGAGCGTTCGGAGAACTCACCGCAAATCAAAGCGGTCAGCAAGCAGCTCAAACACAAGTTGTTCCTTGGTCCACCGCTGGCGGACTTTCCATCAAAATGGAACTTCCGAAGAACTCGAAAACATTATCGTTTTCTAAAGTCGGAGGCAGCCCAACTCTGACACTAAGTGTCCAATTGGAAGAGACCAATCATAAAATTGTAGGTTTAGTCTGGTGTCTGGTCAGTTTGGTACTTGGTCTATGGATTCTCAAAAGGTTTCGGAAAGCCAATTCCAATCAAGAAGGAATTCGAATCCTCGCAAACCTTGCACTGATTGCAGGACTCGTTGGATTTTTCTTTCTTACGAGTCATCTCATCTGGACCTTCTTCTGGCTCTTCTGTTTGGCAGGCGTCGTTCGAGTTATCTTCGCAAAGACTCCCGAAGCGAATCCCGTTTAACAATGAAGTTCCGTAAGCCAGTGGAATTCTTCTTTTGGATCGTCGCAAGTTTGACCATCCTGGGAACAATCTTGCGTCTCACAATTCGTGATTATTTCTCGGCATCCGCAACACTTTACTATATGACACCTCTGTCGATGCTGGTCATCGGTGCGGGTGCTCTTCTCGTTCGACAAGTTTATTTACGTAAAAAGAATCCCGCTCGAATTTGGGGCGCGTTGCTGCTTCTTCTATTCGTTTGGTGGGTCCGTGTCGATTGGCGATCACATCCTCAGCCTAAGAAAATAGACGATGAAATCGTTGTTCTTCTCGCCAACATAGCACGTCATCACAGCGTCAATGAAATTGCAAAACACGCACTGAAATACGATCCCGACATCATCTGCTTTATCGAAGCTTTAGCGATGACATCGCAGCAGCGAAAGCAATGGGAAACGGTTTTTCCCGATCATCAATGGTCGATGATCGATGGAGGAACGCAATTGTTTGCGAAAGGAACAATCAGTTCCCCCTGGGTGAATCCACTGCCTGATGGAACACGCCTCAGTCGTTCGGTGATCAAGCTGAATGGGAAAGAAATTCATTGCTTCACTGTCGATATTGCTTCTACAATTTATCGTTATCGCAAACCTGCGATTGATGGACTTACAGAATTCTTAAAAACTTCTGACGGAGAAAACATTCTCATCCTCGGAGATTTCAACACACCCGGAGATTCAGTTCATTTCACAGAACTTCGTAAAGATTACGAGAATCTCTTCGACTCGGTCGGGGATGGATACGCCCCGAGTTGGCCTGCACCAATTCCGGTGCTGACTTTGGATCAAATCTGGATCGGCAAAAAACTGGAACCAATTGGTTGTCGCCTCATCTCGAATCGACGATCAGACCATAAAATGGTCCTCGGTCGATTTCGAGTTCCAGTACCGATATCACCTTGATCACAGTACATGGTTTCGTAAGTTGTCGCGGTTAGGTAACATCTAAAACAGCAAATTCGTTGGCTAATTCAAGAGAGAGTATCGAGGCTCGAGAATCAACTATCGGAACGAGTCACAGCTGACAATAAATTTCATTCACCCCATTACTATTGCATCGACTGCACAAATGTAAATAACCGAAAGGCAAATTCATGACCGAACAGAATACGAATAATTCGCGTCGAGACTTCCTGAAAACCGGAGCAACTGTTGGAGCAACAACAGCGTTGTTGAGTAACTTCGCTGCAAGTTCGAAAGTTTTTGCTGCGGGCGATGACACCATCCGAG
>JABJMI010000001.1 GCA_018659505.1 Planctomicrobium sp. | reverse complement strand
TGCCCGCATTGTTGAAGAGTAGATGTATTACGTCGCCATGTTCTGCTTCG
Source organism: Planctomicrobium sp. (assembly GCA_018659505.1). Taxonomy (GTDB): domain Bacteria; phylum Planctomycetota; class Planctomycetia; order Planctomycetales; family Planctomycetaceae; genus Thalassoglobus. The sequence goes on along the minus strand of JABJMI010000001.1, from coordinate 2,971 downwards.
ACTTCCTGCTGAAATCGGTTGATATCCTCTTCACTCGACACGTCGCAGAGATGTGTTGTAACTCGAACGTCACTGACGGCCTGACACAATGCCTGAGTCTCGGCCATTGCCTCATCGCTGACATCGCAAATCGCAACATGGCAATGCTCTTTGACCAGCGCAACCGCCAGAGCGCGGCCCATGCCTGTACCGCCACCGGTGATTACCGCAGTTCTTCCTGAAAAGTTGTTCATTAATCTATCCTTGTTCAGATTGCATCAGTGCTTGGTGTAGGCTGCAGGCTTCAAATGCAGTAATAGCGCTAATCCAATAAACGGCACTGCTGCAATTCCCCCTTGCAGCAGCCCACTACCGCGCTCGTCAAACACCGCCCAGAGCAGCATACTTAAAGCGACCTGAAGCACGTAAACGCCTGCCCAAGGGTATAGCCACTTTCGATGATGCAGAAAACCGTAAGCCCCAAAGCCGTAGACAAACCAATGAAGTATTCCACCGATCTTGGCGGACCAGCCTGTGAACATAAGACCAAACCAAACTTCCTGGTCTTGGGCAACGGGTTTGTAAAAAAGGTCGAACGGCAAGTAAATCAACGTCATATAGAGACAAAAAAGAAACGCACCATTGGCCCACCAAGATCGGCCGGCCAACAGAGTACGAAGTTCGTTAAGGGGTTCCATAGTTTCTTCGCAATAAGGTCATGGCCCGACTGTAGCTAGGTCGAACCCGTACTGCAACCTGAAGCGAAGAATCTCGGTCTGTTAACGCTCGATAAAACTTTTGAGCTGCTCGGACCGCGCTGGGTGACGTAACTTGCGAAGTGCTTTCGCTTCGATTTGGCGGATTCGTTCGCGAGTTACAGAGAACTGCCGGCCTACCTCTTCGAGGGTATGATCAGTGTTCATGTCTATTCCAAAGCGCATTCTCAGTACCTTCGCCTCTCTTTCGGTGAGCGCGGTTAAAACGTCGTTGGTGGTTTCTCTGAGACCCTCGTCCGCAGCGTGATCAAGGGGAGACTCAACTGAGGCATCGCTCACAAGGTTCCAGATGGTTGAATCATCATCATCTCCGACAGGAGTCTCAAGTGATATCGGTTGTTTTGCAACATCAAGGGCTTTTATAACTTTGTCCTGGGGCAACTCCATTTTCAGGCTGAGTTCTTCTATGGTCGCAGGACGACCCAGTTCTTGAAGCAATTGCCGGCTTAAACGGTTTATTTTATTAACCGTTACCATCATGTGAACAGGAACCCGAATCGTTCGCGCCAAATCGGAAATACTTCGCGTAATGGCTTGCCGAATCCACCAGGTCGCGTAAGTTGAAAATTTAAATCCGCGTCGATACTCGAACTTATCCACCGCCTTCATCAAGCCAATATTGCCTTCTTGAATTAAATCCAAGAAGTGCAGTCCTCTGTTGGTGTATTTCTTTGCGATCGAAATCACCAGTCGTAAGTTGGCCTCAATCATATCTTTCTTGGCCCGGCGCATTGCGTTCATCGCAGACTGCAGCGCCTTTTGCGTCTCTTTAATCTCTGGGATCGAAAGCCCACGGTCTTCGGCCACCCGCCGCATTGTTTTGATGCCATGACGAAGAGAAACACGATTTGCTTTGATTTTATTAGCCCAGGGCTCACCGGACTTCTCCAGTCGATCGACAAACGCAACGTCTACTTGACTTTGACCGTAGCGTTTCAGAAATTCGTTTTTAGGCATCCCGGCTTTCGAGACGCAAAGATCGCGCACTGTTTTTTCTTGCGCGCGGATCATTGCGATGTCTGATTGGACCATTGCAACGATCGGGTCCATGACCGCGGGGACAAGCTTTAAGAGACAGAAAACTTCTTGGACCTTTGAAAGGCTCTGGTTGTATTTTGGTGAACCCCGTTCCTGTTTACTCGCGACTCGAAGGAAGGCTTTGTGGGTCTTGCGAATCAAGTCGAATCGATAAGTCACCAACTCGGGATCCGGGCCATTGTTGGTTTCGGTTTCCGTTTCTTCAAACTGACCGCTCGATTTCGCTTCTGCGATTTCTGACGTGTCAGGTATCTCAGTTTCTGGGTCCAAGAACCCAGCAATAATCGGTGAAACATCTAACCGCTCAGTTGGATCCTCACGCTGCTCAAGCAAGCGATCATAAACAGCCAGCACGTGCTCGACCGCCCCTGGGTACGAAGCAAGCACTCGCATCGCATCTCGAATACCATCTTCGATCCGCTTAGCAATGACGATTTCGCCTTCCCTTGTAAGAAGCGGAACAGTACCCATTTCTCGCATATACATCCGCACCGGGTCCATTGTCTTACCGGCTTCGGGCACGTTAAGCAATGACTCTTCTGAGAGGGTTTCTTCGGATTCGACTTTTAAATCGGCGATGTCTTTTGGCGCAACCTCACACAAAACAACATTGAGATCAGCAAACCCTTGGCAGATATTATCGAACTCCTCTGAAGCTAAAATCCGATCCGGTAACGATTCGGTCAAGGTATCGAACGTGAGATACCCTTGTTCCCGGCCCTTCTCGATTAATGCGTTTAGCACAGACTCTAAGTTCTCGACTTCATCATCGGCCTCGGTTGCGAGCACAATACGACTTGTGAGGACTTCTAGCGCATCCATGTCGTCGGCTGAACTTTCGATCGTGTCGCTTTCGATGATCGAGTCAAAGTCACCTTCAGTCGTGTTAGCCATAAGGTCTGTTCTCCATTTGTGAACATTGCGCTGATTTGAAACTTGTTAATTCCGCCGCACCGACTGTCATCGATCGAATACCGCGTCTAAAGACTTTTGGACTAGATTTAATTTTAAAAACTACTGTTCAACTTTTCCTAACGTAATTCATCATTTGTTAGGATTCATCGTCTGTTGAGATTTATATTTTATCGACACTCTTCGTTTATCGAAACTCATCAATCGGAACTCATCAATCGAAACTCATCAATCGAAACTCGTTTATCGAAACTCATTTTTTTGCT
>JABJMI010000002.1 GCA_018659505.1 Planctomicrobium sp. | reverse complement strand
TGATCTCAAAGTTTTAGCACCAGAAAGAACTGTTGCGACTGTCGACCATATCGTTCCAACCGATGTGCAGGCACGACCATTTCAGGATCTTCTGGCAGAGCAGATGATGTCCGCCATCGAGAAGAACTGCCAGGAATTTGGCGTCACCTTGATGGACCTCAAGGATAATCGACAAGGAATTGTTCACGCAGTCGGTCCTGAGCAGGGGCTTACTCAACCCGGGATGACAATCGCCTGTGGTGACAGTCACACATCGACGCATGGAGCCTTCGGTACCATCGCCTTCGGAATCGGGACATCCCAAGTCGCGTACGTATTGTCGACACAAACTTTAGCAATGAGTCGACCTCAAGTCCGTCGAGTCGTCGTGAACGGTGAACTCGCTCCTGGTGTCTTCGCGAAAGATGTAATCCTGTACATCATCCGCAAGTTAGGCGTCAAAGGTGGAATTGGATACGCCTACGAATTCGCAGGCGAAGTCTTCGACCGCATGACCATGGAAGAACGGATGACCGTTTGCAACATGAGCATCGAAGGTGGTGCTCGCTGCGGTTATATCAATCCAGATCAGACGACCGTTGATTACCTGGAAGGTCGTCCATTCGCACCTGAGGGAGAGGAATTCGAAAAAGCCGCAGAGTGGTGGTTGTCTCTCGCTTCTGAAGACGGTGCTGAGTTCGATGATGAAATCGTCTTTGACGCAGCGGATATCGAACCAACTGTGACATGGGGAATCAACCCCGGACAATCAGTTGGTATCAACGAGAACATCCCTGTCGTCGCAGAGTTCCCTGAAGAAGATCAACCGGGAGTTGTTGAGGCTCTGGAATTCATGGAGCTGAAAGCGGATCAATCGATGAATGGCGTGAAAATCGACGTCGCCTTCATCGGCTCATGCACCAACGGACGTATCTCAGATTTGCGAGAAGCCGCAGCTATCGCCAAAGGCAACAAGGTCGCTGACGGAGTCAAAGCTCTAGTAGTGCCTGGATCTCAGCAAATTCTCAGACAAGCGGAGAAAGAAGGTTTACATATAATCTTCGAAGAAGCAGGCTTTGAATGGAGAGCCGCTGGCTGTTCGATGTGCCTGGCGATGAACCCGGATAAACTTCAGGGTCGAGAAATGTGTGCCTCCTCTTCCAACCGCAACTTCAAAGGCCGCCAAGGGAGTCCAACCGGACGCACACTCTTAATGAGCCCAGCCATGGTCGCTGCCGCAGCCATCAGAGGCGAAGTTACCGACGTACGTGATTTCTCCGGCGTTCCTGCTTAATCAATGTAAACAACAGTCTCGCCGACAGCTTGAAGTTACCGGCGAGACGATTCTAAATGAAATCAACAAACACAATTCATCCTGAGAATTTCCATGCTTGTACATAATGTTTTCTTTACACTTTACGACTCATCCGACTCAGCAGTCAAAGAAATGGTCGCTACCTGCCATAAGTATCTGAAGGACCATCCGGGGGTTGTCTTCTTTGCAGCGGGTGAGGTCGCTGAGGATTTGGCGCGTCCAGTCAATGACCGCATGTATCATGTCGCTTTGCATGTCATCTTCGACAACCGAGAGAATCACGACATCTACCAAACAGCTCCAACACATTTGCAATTCATCGAAGAGAACAAAGCCAAATGGAAACAAGTTCGCGTGTTTGATTCAAATTGCTAAGTAACACTCAATCAGTAATTGTCCGATTTTGAGATTCAACTCGAATGAAGTGGGATCAATAACCGTTGAATTTGAGTGAGCGAAGCGAACCGCTGTCCCTTCTCCCCACATTCGATATTCATTCTCGACAGGTGCATAGCTGTGGGGAGAAGGTTAGGATGAGGGGCACAAACTACGGTGTCGAGCTACGTTCAAACGAGACACTAATTTATAGAACAATCCTAGGGCATTCATTAGCTGTCAGAATGACTATTTATTCCACACTATTGAGATGACATCATGCTCTGTAAAGTCGTTTCATTTCGAATCCAGAAAGTGTTGACCGTCCTTGTGTTGGTCAGCACTTTTTTTATTCCTCAGACAGATGCCGCTGATCATCAACCTCCCTGGGAGCGGGATTCCATTTATCCGGCATGGAAAGAGATTCAACCTCTTCGTACTCTGAAAATCGACTATGACTCAACTGTTTCATCCGAGAAAAACGGACAGCGACTCTCAGAAAAGCTAGCAGGTCTGGTGCCAGGTGATCGATTTTTAATTGGTCCCGGCAAGTATACGTTCACACGTAAAATCACTCTCGATTTAG
>JABJMI010000791.1 GCA_018659505.1 Planctomicrobium sp. | reverse complement strand
GTCAATTTCAAATTCGGAGAGTAATGTCGAATCCCTTCACGAAAACCTTCTGAAACAATCAGGTTGGCATCTCGGGGCAGAGTGACATCAGTCAGATGAGCTCCGACCGTTGTTTTCAGGTTTGTCGACTGAAATTGTCTTACCGCTCGAAACGCGAGAGCATCGCGTCCCGCAGGAGGGAGCCGTCGTTCGAGAAACCTGAAAGAAGCGCTGGCAGCCAGCTGTTCGCGGTCTTTCTTGTCTTCTGATTTAGTGAAGAAAACGTCCCCCTTGGAAGTGACGGTCGCTTCACAATCAAAGGTGAGGTCATTGGTGTAGGTTTCAGCGAGTTCCAGCTTCTCAGCTGAAGAAGTCGAAGAAATGCAGAGAAGCATCAAGAATGACAGGCAAAATCGAATCGAATTGACAGATCTATCGACCTGCCCTCTCTTCATTTTTTCATGAGAAGACATGATCCCTCCGTGGATGACGTGCAGAAGCTCATGCTGCCTTCAACAAACAGATGAACCAATTCGTAGATGTCTTAAAGAAAAAGTCACTCAACAACTTATTGAGTGACTGTAACTTAATTACTCTTCTTCACTTCCATCGTCTTCATCGTCTGTAGCAGGTTTGCCTTCTTCTTCCCAAGTCATGACTTTTTCGTCTTCAACCTGGACAGCAACCCGATCCTCTTCTTCGGGTGTCGTCGAGGCACCCCATTCTTCGAGTTCTTCAGCGTGTTCGCCAGCAGTGACTGTGAAATCATCACGAACTGCACGCCACCATTGTAGGTGTGGCCAATCGCGGCGGATTGTCTTCATGCAAGTCAGCATCGCACGACCTTTCGCACCGGCACTAAATCCCGCACGATTTGCAACTGCTGAGTAAGTAGCCACTTTATCGGCGCGCTTGAGTTCCCACAGAACCTCTGCAACTGCTGGAGCGCGTGTCGAGGCCATATTCTTATCCTTCTGAAAGTCTAAAATTCATTGTTGCTGAATCTCCTAAATTACAGCATAAAGTTCTTCATCACAAGCTGAAGCTGTTTTGAGTCAAATGTTAGATCAATATCGCTGCATTTGAAGAGGGTTTGGTTGTTGGATTGAGGCACCAGTAATGAACCAACGTCGAACATAATCTGTAACCGTTCATGGAAAGGATTGAACAGGAGGAAGCAGAGAGAGCCGAGTATTCTTGAAATTCGTAGAGAGCCGCAGATTCAGGCAGGCAGCGATTTTGGAAGCCACATTACTATGAACGCTGCACGCTTGCCTGAAGGGTTTATTTTTGGAACACTAATCCGCAGTAATAAATTTCTTTTATTAGCGTAGATCAGCGGCGATTAGTGTTCCAGTTTTCATCGCAGTGTTTTGCGACTTCTTTCGCCTAAGGCGTCTCTGTTTCACATTCAACTCTGACGCCTCCGGCTTGCCGTTAAACTAAAAAAATTGCGACGAGTCACTTGTTGTTACATCCTTGTCGTCACCTCCTTCAGAAACGACAATCAAGTCTTCACTGGGTAAATACTTTTTAGCGAGAGCTGAACGATGATCACTCGTCTTGTTTTACTAACCTTACTTGCAAGCGTTTTTGGAAGTTCTCTGTATGCGCAAGAGCCAGCGGAACTAGAAAAGTTGGAGCTACGGCTCTCAAAACTTCAGGATCAAGTTGGTTCACTCAGCGTCAAGAAGAGAGTCGATGCTGAAATCTGCTCGAAAGCTGTGGAATGGATCCTGCGGCACAACGAGTTCTACCGACCAAACTACGTACAACTGTCGAACAAGACACTGGAACTGGGAGAACAGCGAGCTAAGAAAATCGCCAATGGCGAAACTGACTGGGCAAAGTCGCCGGGTGTTTATCCACTCGGATATCGTTCAAAGGTCGACGAATCGGTACAGCCGTACATTGTGAGTCTTCCAGAAGGGTTTGACGCGAAGAAAGCAAAACGCTGGCCGCTGTACGTTGTTTTGCATGGTCGAAATAGTCGATTGACAGAAGCAAGCTTCATCGGCGGGGCGATCTCTAAGGAAGTCCCAAAGGGGCAAACCTGGATTCAAATCGATGTTTTTGGTCGTGTGAATAACGCCTATCGCTGGGCTGGTGAAACGGATGTCTTTGAAGCAATGAAGGACGTGACTCGTCGCTACAAGATTGACGAAACGCGTGTGACTTTATGGGGCTTCTCGATGGGTGGAGCAGGGGCGTGGCATCTGGGACTGCACCATCCATCCAAGTGGGCTTCTGTCGGGGCTGGTGCCG
>JABJMI010000464.1 GCA_018659505.1 Planctomicrobium sp. | reverse complement strand
CGATCGACGTCTTCTTCCAGTTATCGAGGTTTGGCAAAAGGTTCGGTTGAGGATCAAACCCGCCGCCAGTAGCGGCATCGTCATCAACGGGGAGACCGGGAGATCCGAAGGGTGGGGCACCGGCAGTATCATTGCTGATAGAATCCTGAACATTGAAGTCGAAGTCGACACCAATTCGTTCGAAGAACTCGTCAGCGACTGTGATAAACCGCACTTCAATCGTCACCTGCAAGTCTTGCAGACGACGCAACTGTCCCAGCAAGTCGGCCACTTCATCGTGAACCTGTTGTGTCTGACGAATGACCAAAGAGAGTGTCGTTTCGTTTGACATCAAGGAACCGCTACCGTTTAGTTCGGCCCAAGTATCTGGCTCAACTGTGGTTGTGATTAAATCACTTAGTTCATTGAAGTTCACTGTTGTGCTTCGTTGACTGGTCCCACCTGTGGTGGGCGTTCCACCGAAGGGGGTTGCCCCTTGGCCAAACGTTCCATTGTCGGGAACTTGCATCAACCCTGGGACTATTCCCAGATTGAGGCCGTTTCCTGCTCCGGGGTCCATCACAGTCCCGCCAAGTCCACCACTCGTAAGGTCTGGAATATAAGGCCCCATCATACCCACGTTAGGCTGGAAGTTACTCAAAGGAACCACCAAGTCGGCAACAGGATAGGATCGTGTGATCAATTTTCCTTGCTGACGAAGTTGGTTGGTAATTTTCAGCACTTCGTCCTCGATGACGTAACCGAGTTCGAGTGGTTTGAGCATCAGGTTCAAGGCTGATTTCAGCATGATCCCATCGACATCAATCGAAACCGACGTGCTCGCTTCTATACCCACTTCAGACAAAGCGGGACCATCGACATAAACCGTGATGCCCACCAGATTGGCGATGTGCTTCATGACGTCTGTCAGTGGTGCGTTGTCGAAGTGCAGAGAGATTTGTCGAGACAATGATTGCTCGATTTTCTTCTCCACGTCCGTGCGAACCTTGTTATCAGGACCACCAAATTGTTCTCGTCGAGCACTCAATTCCTGCCAATCTTTTGCGTCCATATAGGCGATGGGATCAGTGTGAACCGGATTCAGAGCAGAGAGTTCAACATCATTGAGAACGTCGATGAAGTTCTGCTCTTTATCGTCTTTAAGTTGATTATTGAAAGCGATTCGACGTGCGAATTTCGACTTCCATTCCATCACTACGGTCACCGGGTTCTCGGGATCGAGTTCCACGGCTTGTTTCGCGATGACTTCCGCTTCGGAGTAACGTCGTTGGTCCATCAAAGTGTTAAACTCATCGACCAAACTGGCGAGTTCCTGTTCCACGCGAATCTGCGTTTGGATATTCGATTCGACAATCGATAGGGTCTCGGCATTCCGACGTTTCAAATCCAACAAAGGAGCCTGTTGCTCTTTGTAAGCGTTGACCGACGTTTGCGTACGGCGAATACTGTTAATCAAGTTCTTGGAGGCTTCGTCTCCCACCGTGGAGTTTTCCACGCTGGCAAGTGCCTGGTCAAGAACAGTCAGAGCTTGTTCAGGATTTTTCTCTCGCAGACGTTCTGCTTTGAAAATCGAATTCATCACGTCGGAACGCAGGCGATCATAAGCGATGGCTCGTTGTTGATCGACGAGATCCAGTTGCTCAGGAGCGGCTGAGTCGTAGCTGTTTCCAGCCGTCAACTGCAAACCTTGTTGTCCGGTCGGTGCCAACTCTCTCAGGAAGTCCTGAAGTTGTTGACGGCGACGTGGATCGAGTTGTTCCTGTTGACGATAAGCCGTCAGGAACGCATCACGTGCAGCAGCCATGTTGCCGTTCGTCATCTGTGACAAGCCCGCTTCAAACATCTGGTCGGCTGTCATCGATGCTGGATAAACGGGTGAGACGTTAGCAGCCGTCATTGCGGAAGGCGATGAGGGTTGCGAGGTCGTTCCCGCAGTTGGCCGATAAGCCGCCGGATTCACTGGCCCACCAAACGGATTGCTCGTCACTTCGGCAAGATCGCGAAGCACCAATTCCGGGCGGTCATCGACCGGTCCGTATGTGGCATTCAGTTGATCAGCCATCAGAGCTTTTTGCTTGGCAGTATCAAATTGTCCCGTACGCAGAGCCATTCGAGCTTCGCGAACGAGCTGAGAGGCCTGATTAGCGGATGTCATATTAGAAGAGGCAGCAGGAGGTGCAAAAGCAGCAGTTTGTGCAATGTTCGGCTTGTTGGGCGTAGCCGTCGATTGCATACTCTCAATCTCAGACATCACCTGTTGTGGTGTGTCTTCGAAGAGCTTGAAAGCAACATTCATCTGACTCGCCGCGGAGGCTTTCGCCCAGGCTTCGTCGATGCGTCCTGATTTCAAAGCGATTCGAGCTTGAGAGACCAGTTCGCGAGCGCGACCGGCTTCTCCATTGGTTGATGCAAACGGTTGTGCAACCGGTTGGGCAGCACCCGCAATATTTGCGGTGGGTGCTGAGGAAT
>JABJMI010000003.1 GCA_018659505.1 Planctomicrobium sp. | reverse complement strand
TTGTCTTATCCCGGCAACCTGAGAAGGCGTTCGAGACTAATTAGAAAAGATAGAATTTCAGTTATTGTAGGAAAAATGTATCACTTCAGCTATCTGAAGCAATCATACTTTACTCAATGATTACCTGCCTCTTGCTCAACGCTTGAACTTTGCCACAAAGATTACCGAGGACGCAGAGATAAGATGGAAATTAAGGCTCTTCCGGGATTTTAATGGTGACAGCGCTTCTCAGAAATAAATCACAACGGAGCACTGAGTCAAGATTGTATGCGAGCACGAATCTCTGATCGAGGCGTTTCTTAAACTGAGCTTCATAGGCTCAAAAGAGAATTTGGCATTGGGAAGAGCGGTAATTCGAAATCACATGCACAATGCATTGATAGAAGCAGATCGTTTAAACTTCACCGTGACTTTCGGGGTGAAATTCATTTTGTAAATTATTGCAGCAGTTTGCCTGGAAGAACCTATAAAAGACAAACCTGTATTTAATCATCTTGGAGATGGCTTCGAATCACGAATTGACTTCAGGCTGGATGGCAATAGAATTAGAGTGCGTTAAGGGTCAACACACCTCGTGAATTATTCAATGACGGATCACCGATGAAAAAGTGTCTTCGCTGCACCAAACAAGCGACTCTTCATATTACAGAGTTAAAGGGAGGCAAATCGTTCTCACTTCATTTGTGTGAGAGTTGTGCCAGCGAGTACCTGGACACAGTCAAAGTCGGTGGTATTCCGGATGATTTCGATTCGCCACTCTCAATTGGTCCTATCGGAAGTATTGGCTCTGATACTCCGGTCGAGACCTCTTCACAAGATTGCCCGATCTGTGGAATTTCCTATAAGCAGTTTCGCAGCCAAGGACGATTGGGCTGCCCACATGATTATGTTCAATTTCATGATGAACTGATCCCATTGCTGGAAAGTATCCATCATGGCGAGACACAGCACGTCGGGAAATTTCCGCCCAAGGTTTCTGATGACAGCCGAAAACAGCACGAACTCATTCGTTTGAAGAATGAATTGAAGAACGCGATCGACGAAGAAGCGTACGAGCATGCTGCGGAATTACGAGACGAGATCGAAGCAATTGAGAACGAAATGAAAAGCTCAGCCAAACAGCATTGATTGATACCGAAGTATCTCGTTTAAAACAAAAAGGTCGAGCAGTTTTCACTCTGCTCGACCTTTTATCATTCATAGTAGGTGGTTCAGAAATCGATTCACCCTTTCTCAAGGGGCGACTCGCTATCCCCATAGCACCGGTTTCTCACATCGGAGCTTCTCAATCACCGAATATCTACTACGCATTGTTCATGCCAATTCAATGAAGATGAAAGACTCATTCGACACAAGTTACTTGTAGTAAGCACTTAGAGGATAACTTCGTGTTTTTGGAAATTTGGATTTTGAATGCCAGCCTTGTAACACTTGCAACAAATCAGGCGTGAATTTGCAGATTCTACCAGCGAGATTTAGTTAGAAACGTGAGCTGCGGAGTTCATGGACTCAGCAAAGGCACCAATCGATTCTAACAACCCACCAGAAGTTGCTTCTCCATCCGCCATTTTCTGGAACTCACGAACGATGGCAGAACCAACGATGACGCCATCAGCCAATCCCCGCAACGGGTCGACATGTTCCGGCTGACTGATACCGAAACCAACAGCCAATGGAAGAGAGGTCTCTTCTCGCAGCCATTTCAGTTGCTCTAATAAAGCATCTGCAACATTCTGACGCTCTCCTGTGATGCCCGAGACTGCGATGCAGTATACAAAACCCGAGCAAGACTGAAGGATCTCTTTGACTCTCGATCTCGGAGTCGTTGGCGCCACGAGTTGAATTAGGTCGAGCCCTTTCGCACGAACTTGCTTGAAGACCTCAGCGGCTTCTGAACCTGGTAGGTCTGGAATGATCAGCCCAGAGATTCCAGCCTCGTTACAATGCGTTAAGAACTGATCAACACCAACACGAAAAACGATTGCATAGCTAACCATCGCCACCATGGGCGGTAAGTTCTCATCTTTCAAGTCTTTGATCGCTGCCAAGATTTGTGGAACACTCACCTTGGCATCGAGTGCTCTCGTGTAAGATGCCTGAATCACAGGACCATCTGCAATGGGATCACTGTATGGAAACCCGATTTCAATGAGGTCGACATCCTTCGAGGACAATTCCTTGAGGACGTTCTTCGTGCCTTCCAGATCAGGATCACCAGCTGTAATGAATGGCATGAAAGCCATTTGCTGGTTTGATTTCAATTTATGAAAGACAGCAGCTATCCGAGATTCCACTCGATTCTCCCGCAGTATGTATTCATGCTCATTCGTCAGCAAATTTAATTCGACGTTAAGCAATGTTATAGATATTAAATGACTTTAATAAACGTATGAACAATTTAGAGCTCCATGCCAGTCAAACGTGCTACTTCGTTGATGTCTTTATCTCCCCGTCCCGAAAGACAGACAACAATAACCTCATCTTTCGAGCGTGCTTTTGCTGCCTTCATTGCATGTGCAATCGCGTGTGAACTTTCGACTGCCGGGATAATCCCTTCCATCTTGGCAACAAGTTGAAAGGTCGCCAGTGCTTCATCATCGTTCGCAACTGTATAGTCAACCCGCTTGGTGTCTTTCCAGTAGCTGTGTTCGGGACCGACTCCGGGATAGTCTAAACCGGCTGAGATGGAGTGGACATCCTCCGTCTGTCCATCTGCGTTTTGCATGACATAGCTGTAACTTCCATGCAGAACGCCGGGTGATCCGTAAGTCAGTGGGCTGGCATGATCACCAGGATTCGGACCTCGCCCTCCTGCTTCAACACCAGTCAGTTTCACATCATAATCTTCAACAAACGGGAAGAACATTCCAGCAGCGTTCGAACCGCCACCAACACAGGCGATCACTTCATCCGGCAGACGATCAAGTGACTCGATGCACTGCTCCCGAGTTTCTTTGCCGATGACAGATTGAAAATCACGCACGATCATCGGAAAAGGATGAGGACCGACCACTGAACCAAGAATGTAATGCGTCGATTCCACACTGCCCATCCAATCCCGCATCGCTTCGTTGATGGCATCTCTCAAAGTTCTTGAACCGGAAGTGACTGCCCGCACTTCGGCACCCATGTTTCGCATGAGGAAGACGTTCAGCTTTTGGCGTCGGATATCTTCTTCGCCCATATAGACAACACAGTCCAATCCGAATCTGGCACAAGCTGTCGCGGTCGCGACGCCATGTTGACCGGCTCCCGTCTCGGCGATGACTCGCTTCTTTCCCATACGCAGAGTCAACAACGCCTGACCGATTGTGTTATTGATCTTGTGAGCACCAGTATGATTCAGATCTTCGCGTTTGAAGAAGATCTGAGCACCGCCGCAGTGCTCGGTGAGTCTCTCAGCGAAGTACAGCGGACTCGCACGCCCAACATAAGTCTTTAGGAGGTGATCGAGTTGTGCCTGAAAGTCTGGGTCTTTCTGTGCTCGGGCATACTCTTCGGACAGTTGATCAAGAGCTGCCATCAAAGTTTCGGGAACAAATCGACGCCCATAATCTCCGAATCTTCCAGCGAGATCAGGCACACTTTTCGTGGCAGTAGTCATGACGTAACGTCTTTCTCAATACTTCCAGGGTCTGCTTGTTGAGCAGAGTAAATCATCTTCAACACTTCAATGTAACTTTCACCACACAAGATAACGAGATTATTCCGTCAGAACAGGAATCGTCAACGACTTGAGCATGGATTCCTGAGAAAGAAACACCAGTTCAATCAGACTTCACTTATGAACATTCATTGTCATGAACAGTCGGGATGTGGTTCAAATGTCGAAGTGTCACGATTATTTGCCATTAAGAACCTTGGCATCCGCAAATTTAAGATAATGTATTGCCACAGAGATCACCGAGAACTCAGAGGAAAATGAGACTCCTGTTTATTATTCCTCGGTGTTCTCTGAGTCCTCTGTGGCTAATTTTTTGATCTATTCGCAGATGAATTCAGTATTCTTTCATTACCTCTTCATGACCTGGCGTCGTTGCGTCAAAAAAGTCGCTATCGATACGTTGGACTTTTGCTAACGGAAACTCAACACTACAGAGCGACATCAACAGAATAAACTCTTCATTGAGCTATAAGAAATTTCTATGAGCGAACAGCCAGTTTATCTTCGATTAGATTCCTCCGACAATATTGTCGTAGCGCGGCAGCATGCTCGTGAAGGTGACTCCTTCCAGTCGAATGAAATTCATG
>JABJMI010000004.1 GCA_018659505.1 Planctomicrobium sp. | reverse complement strand
GAGTCGGTCAAATCCTCGCTGCCGAACTGACTGAGGCGAAAACACCGTTCGTTATCGTTGATCGCGACCGCGAGAGAATTGCAGAAGCAGAAAGCCTTGAGTACCTCGTGTTCATCGGTGATGCAACCGAAGAGACGACTCTTTCGGCAGTCGGAATCAGTCGAGCGAGCGTCTTGGCAACAGTCTTACCGAACGACGCTCTCAACGTGTTCATCACTCTCTCGGCAAGAGAGTTGAACGAAACAATTCAAATCATTGCGAGGGGCGAATGCTCATCAACGAAACGCAAGTTGATCCGCTCAGGAGCGAACGAAGTCGTGATGCCCGCAGCAGTCGGAGCGACGAAAATTGCTCACCTCATTACACATCGTGGGGACTCACTGACTTCAGTATTCACTTTCGATGAAACTGATGAACGAGATCGAATTGAAGATGCGGGGATTTGCTTACAGCAAATCGAAATTGACACCGACAGCCCACACATCGGGCAAAGTCTCGCTGAACTGGAAAGCAGTTTAGGTCACGACCTGATGTTCGTTCTATTAAAGCGAATCGATGGAAACTCGATGACTCAACCAGCGAGGTCATCGCTCATCGAAGAAGGCGATTCCATTGTCTTTTTGAGTCACGAACCAGTAGATGAAATCGACCTCTTTGAGAGCTTCGAATCGATCCTGAATTGAAATAGAGCAACAAAAAAACCTCACCCGTATAGGTGAGGTTTTTATATTCTTCAGAATTACTGGTTAGCCGGACACTTTAAGTGTCCGGCTAACCGGTTTCAAATCCTGCATGTCGCACTAACCGACACTGCCTTCCATTTGCAGTTCAATAAGCCGATTCATTTCGACGGCGTATTCCATTGGAAGTTCTTTGACAAGTGGCTCGATGAAACCGGTAACGATCATCGCTGAGGCTTCCGCTTCGGTCAGTCCGCGACTCATCAGGTAAAGCAACTGCTCTTCTGCGATCTTGGAAACAGAAGCTTCGTGTTCCATCGCGACATCGTCTTCTTCGACTTCGATGTATGGATATGTATCGCTGCGACTTTCTGGGTCGAGAATCAACGCGTCACAAACGACGTTGCTTTTGCAATTCGTTGCCCCTTTGACGACCTTAGCCAAACCACGGTAACTACTGCGTCCGCCATCTTTACTCATTGACTTAGAGATGATGCGACTCGAAGTATCTGGAGCACAGTGAACCATTTTGGCTCCGGCATCCTGATGCTGCCCTTCGCTGGCGAAGGCAATGGAAAGGGTCTCGCCACGAGCACCTGGTTCCATCAAGTAGATGGCAGGGTACTTCATGGTCAGCTTGGAACCGAGGTTTCCATCGATCCATTCCATCAGCGAATCGCCGTATGCCATTGCTCGCTTGGTGACGAGGTTGTAGACGTTATTCGACCAGTTCTGGATCGTTGTATATCGACAGCGACCTTTCTTCTTAACGATGATTTCAACTACCGCTGAGTGCAGCGAATCCGAGCTATATGTCGGAGCAGTACAACCTTCGACGTAGTGAACGCTGGCTCCTTCATCGACGATGATTAGCGTTCGCTCAAACTGACCCATGTTTTGGGTGTTGATACGGAAGTATGCCTGAAGCGGGAATTCGATGTTCACACCTGGAGGCACATAGATAAACGATCCGCCCGACCAAACAGCCGAGTTCAACGCAGCGAACTTGTTATCGCTGGGAGGAATGATTTTCCCGAAATACTCTTTGAATAGCTCCGGATGCTCTGTCAATGCAGTGTCGGTATCAGTGAAAAGGACACCCTGCTTAGCAAGGTCTTCTTGCAGCGAACCGTACACCACTTCGGATTCGTACTGAGCTTTGACGCCGGATAGGTATTTCTTTTCAGCTTCCGGAATTCCAAGACGATCATAAGTCTTGCGAATATCTTCGGGAACATCGTCCCATGACTTCTCTTGTCGATCACTCGCTTTGACGTAATAGAAGATGTTCTGGAAATCGATCCCAGACATATCCCCACCCCAGTTGGGCATCGGCTTCGACTCGAAGATGTCATAAGACTCCAAACGGAAGTCTCGCATCCAAGCCGGCTCATTCTTCATCTCTGAAATTTGACCAACGATCTTGCGGTTCAATCCTCGCTGCGAAGTGAAGGAGTATTTATCGGTCGGATCATGAAACCCATACTGATAATCACCGATCGCAACATGTGCTTTCTCGGTATCATTGAGTTCGTTTTCAAGTGTTTCTGTAGTCGCCATGATATTCTGCTTTCTCCGATTGAAAGTCGGGATTGCTAAAGTGCTTAATTAGACGTGGATTTTTCGCTAGTTTTTTCAAATAAACAGTCTTCGTGATTCACGAAAAGCCAAACCTTAATTCTAAGAATTGGTCGTCATTCACGCTGTTGCTGGTTCAGCTTTCTCTGCGTCTTCTTCGGCAGCGACTTCTGGGTGACGTTCGCGAACGCCGGCATAACCGCTGCTGTGAAGTTCATGAGCGAGTGCAGCGTCGCCTGTTTCGACGATACGACCGGCCAACATGACATGTGTATATTGCGGAATGTTGTATTCAAGCAGTCGCTCATGGTGGGTGATAATCAATACACCCATGTGTGGACCTGACAACTTGTTAAGACCTTCGCTAACGACTCGAACTGCGTCGCTGTCGAGACCAGAATCTGTCTCATCGAGGATTGCAAACTTCGGCTTGAGCAAAGCAAGCTGGAGGATCTCCATTCGTTTCTTTTCGCCACCGGAGAAGCCGTCGTTCAGGTAACGGCGAGCGAATTCGGCATCGATGTTGAGTTCTTCCATGGTGCTGCGGAGTTCCTTACGGAAGTCTCGCATTGGCATCAGCTCTTCGCCTTCTTTACGTTCGGGATTACGAACATTACTGATCGCGTGACGCAAGAAGTCAGCGACTTTCACACCCGGAATCGTGACCGGATATTGAAAGGCGAGAAACATGCCGAGGCGAGCACGCTCAGCTGGATCGAGCTCGTTGATGTCTTTGCCATCAATCGAGATCGAACCTTGTGTCACTTCGTATTT
>JABJMI010000435.1 GCA_018659505.1 Planctomicrobium sp. | reverse complement strand
TCGTCACGGAGTGACGGTTTGTGGATCGGGTGACCAACGAAGCTGCAAATGTTCAGCACAGATTGTCGCTCTGCGACAGCAGGATTGGCGGCAACTCAACCCTGCGTTAAAACGCAGAGCTATCTAAAAAAGTCGCTCCGCGACAATCTGTTGTTGCTATCACGAAATTCGGCATCCCTTAATCTCTTTTCAGTGCCTCCGTGTATCCGTGGTGAATTCATTTTAATTGATCACAAACTCACGATCGTCTACCTATATCACGCTACCTGACTGCACAACACTTCTTATATTTCTTGCCCGAGCCACATGGGCAGGGATCATTACGACCGAGTGTGTTGACGGGGGATCTGGCGGTTCTTTTTTTCGCTTCAGGAATCGAAACTGGCTTCTTCTTCCTAAATTGTTGCATCACATTGGCTGCCGGGCGTTTGGCTTTCAATTCGATTGCCATCTGTTTCATGAGTTCATCAATGTGATTGAAAAACAGTTTGTAACCGCCACATAGATAATTCAATCCTGCTTCACCGTCAGGCGTGTCGATGAATCGATTCTTGGGACATTCCCCGTTACAGGCGAAACGGACTTCGCAATCTAGACAATACTGTGGAAGTGTTGCTTCCTTATCGATTCCGAATTGAATCTGCCTTTCGGAGTTCACCAGTTCAATGATCGGAAGCTCGTGAATGTTGCCCAGCTTGTAGTCAGGTTCCACATAATGATCGCAAGAGTAGAGATCGCCGTTATGCTCGATTGCCAATGCTCGACCACATTGCTTGCGGAAGACGCACAAGCTGGGCTCCAGATCGAGCCATGCCGCTAACGCCTGATCAAAAATTTGAATGAAGACTTTCCCGACATCGCGCTTGACCCATTCATCGAAAATCTCACACAAGAATTTCCCGTATTGTTCGGGGACGACACTTCGCGAACTAACCAGATGATCCCATTTGTGATCTGACTCTGCTTCAGCGATTCCTCCTTCGGGGTGAACACCGACTCCTCTTCGCTCTACGATGGGGATGAACTGCATGAACTCGACGCCATTGTCCCGTAGATAAGTGTAGACCCGGCGACCATGCAGGCTGTTCTCTCGATTGACGACCACTAGGGCATTAAATTCCACTTTGTGTCGCTGAAGTAATTTCATCGCTTTCAAAACGGCAGCGAAGGTTCCTTCTCCTTTCTTATCGTAGCGATAGCGATCATGCAGTTCTGCGGGTCCATCAATGGAAAGCCCGATGAGGAAGCCTTCTTGCTTGAAGAATTCACACCATTCATCATCCAACAGAACTCCGTTTGTTTGTAGAGCATTGGCAATTTTTTGACCGGGACGAGCGTACTTCTTTTCGAGTTCGACAATGCGTTTGAAAAACTCAATTCCCAGTAGAGTCGGTTCTCCACCTTGCCAGGCGAATGTGATTTCTTCAGGACCAGCAGGCTGGGCAGCGATGTACTGTTGAATGTAAGTCTCCAGCGTTTCCGGAGTCATTCGCCAACTCTTCGTCTCCGGATAGAGATCTTCCTTATGCAGGTAGTAGCAATATTCACAATCCAAGTTGCAGATCGGACCAATCGGCTTAGCCATGACATGGAACATCTGGGAGGTGAATGTCTCTGCTGTCGGAGGTGTTTCTTTCACTGAGTGGTCCTTTTCGCGATAAGCGGATGAGGTTGTTCATCGCCGAACTAAATGTCGTCATATCAGTAAAGTGCGTGCTTAACAAATAGTTCGTTGAACAGTAGACGTGTCCCTTCTCCCCCATGATCGGCTTCCAACCTCAAATTCGACGTCGCTATGGGGGAGAAGGTTAGGATGAGGGGGCAAAGATTGATGCTCTCGGAATGTCAGATAACGTGTTTTTGAAATGTTTTTTGATCCCCTCACCCTAGCCCTCTCCCCGCAGCAAAGCCTCCTCTGCAATCATCGTACATTGCGGGGAGAGGGGACTTTGACGTCGCTGTTCCAGCGGCGAGAAAACTGGAGTATCGTTGAGGGAAATGCAAATAGGTAATCCGTATTCTGATCGCGCACTTCATTCTTGCAGAGAGACGACCGAATTCCAATCAACGAATTCTTTACAATCAGATGAATGACCGATGAATCCATAAAGAAATTCACCTTGTCCAGAATGGAGACTCCAATTAGTCTTCCGGTCCCCCCGAAACTTCATTCAAGAAGCTTCTCTATTCCAATTCACTTTTATTCCCCCACTTGCGACAGGAGGTCGTAGAGATGACTCGCTTCGTTTCTGGACTACTGTGCTTCGCTGCGATTCTTTCAATATCACCTGAGACTGCATTTTCTCAGACACTTCGTGTTTCGACGAGTGTGGCGGACGTCTCTCGCCCTGAGAACATACAGCAACTCTCCTATAGTCTTACACTCTTTCACGGAGGCCGGGTTTATGACTATATGCCTGATGTTGGTGAAGTGGTGATCTTCGAGCCGATCCATAATCGGTTCATTATTCTTGGCAAAAATTTCTCAGCGACAGAAGTCTCGTTCGCAGAGATTAACCACTTCCTCGAATCGGCGCAAACTGAAGCGGTGCAATACATTGAGGAGCTTTCTGCCGATCCCGACCCAATGTCGGCAGCGAAGGCAAATGCGATGCGATTCCAGCTATCTCCCGACTTTCAGGAGTCGTATGAAAAATCGCAGAACCTCTTAAAACTCAGTGGAACAGAACTCGAATACAGCGTGGAAGCTCAACCTGTTGAAGCAGCTAATGTCGTCAATCGATACCTGGAATACGCTGATTGGGCGAAGCGATTGAACTTCGTACTGCATCGAAATTCTTCACTCCCACAGTCGCGCATTCAACTGAATCAAAGCCTGAGGGAAAGGAAACTCCTCCCCAAAGCGGTAGAATTAACCATGCACTTGAACCCGCCTGTGAAGTTTCGTGCAGAACACCGCTTCGCTGATGAATTTCAATCGGCAGATCGTAGGCTCATCAGCCAATGGGAGCGAACCTTGCAATCGGATCAGATTCGCTGGATGACATTCCGCGAATACCAGCAGAATCTGCTGGTTCAATCTGGAAAGTGATCTGCGACGGATGAGGGCGGTCTCAGTGCGTTTCTAAGTGAATTAAAAGATCACGACAGTCGAAGCAAACAGTCCCTCGCGTCGAAGCGCCGCTGCCTCGGACCAGTTTTTGATCCCTCGGAGTTCGATGAATTGCCGAGAGTTCACTTTGCGACGGTAGCGAAGTCCGACCCCAAATGAAGCTTCGGAGCTGACTTCTTCGTAAGCGATTTCAGGAATGAATGATTCGTCTTGATGATGGCGGAAAAGTTGTGAGCCTATAGCGACGCCATACCGTTCATGAGGTGTTCCGCCCGCTGCTAAGTTTACTAGCGGATTGACTGCAAAGGCATTACGTAGTCGATCCAGATTTCCACCTGCGATGGTAGTCCAGTTTTCACTTGCGTAGAACGCATTGATGTAGCTGACGGTTTTCTCAATCCCCGTTAGGCATTCGATCTTATGATCAGGGATGTGAGTGAATGCTGTTTCGATCACTTGGAGATTGCCATTTCCTACGGATGAGTCATCTGCGAAGCGGTACATCGTTCGACCAGCGACGGAGAGTGGTCCGAAGAACTTCGTTGCACTCAAGGCGAGATAATTTGTTGAGAAATCAGTTGCACGAGTTCTGTTCAAGTGAGCATAAGTCGCTTCGATGAAGACATGGCGATAGTCCGCGGAGAGATGGAGTCCAATCAAGTCAGCTGAGTTCGGATGCGCATCGACCTCGTCAATGGCATAGAACGCCTGCATGTTCAGATTACTGAAAGGCAAGGAAGTGAAAGT
>JABJMI010000256.1 GCA_018659505.1 Planctomicrobium sp. | reverse complement strand
CGCGCGACTCTCGCAGGAAAATCAGCTCCTCAATTTCCTAAAAAGAAAATATCTGGACAGAAATCTAGCACTTCCAAATCTTCAGGGAGTTCATCCTCTTCTGGCTCTAAATCATCGGAGAAGGATTCAGCGAAATGGTTTGTAAAATACGAAGGTAGCGACGGGAAAATTCAGATCGGGAAAATGACTCCCCCACAGATCCTGCAGGCGATGAAAGCAGATAAACTCAACCTGAAAACCCAAGTCGCCATGAACGCGAAAGGTCCATTCCTGCCACTTTCGCAAGTTCCTGTCTTTGAAGGCGAAGCGCGCCGCATGGTCACCCGGCAAACAGCGAACTCCAAGAACACATCGTTAGCAAACGAATATGAAAAACTTGCCAAACAGTACGAACGCCGAAAGTGGTGGAGTTATTTACGAAGAATGGTTGACGGAACTCTCGGTTTTGTAGGCTTATTGATCTGGCTTGCAGTCATCGCTGTGATTGGTGGCGTCCTATATCTCGTCGTCCCAATGCTCTTCAATAAAGTCGATGACGGTATTGGTCTTGAAGATCCAGAAAATACCGGGATTCCTGCGACCGCTCCTGAAACTCCAAATCCATAGCTGCAAAAAGATCTACGCTGCCTTAACTTGAGAATTCCAACGGTCTAGGAGAAGTTTTAAGTCGTGCGTTAATTCTCCTTCGAGCTTCTTACGAGTCACAGACTCGTAGTGCAGCAGGATGCTTCGACCGCAGCAGTAATTACTGAGACCTTTTGACGCCACCTTCAGGCAGTAATCGATGTCCTGACACTCACTCTCGTAAATTGGATCGAATCCACCCAATTCGCCAAACAGTTTGCTCGGCGTCAAGAAACAAGCTCCCGTGACAGCCGGGACATCTTCTGTGGAAACCGATCTGCTTTCGATTTCACCATCGTCTCGCTCGTAGTGATAGGGTAGTCCTTGGTGATTGAATCCAATTCCAATGTGTTGGATTTCTCCGGTTTGTGGGTAGATCAAACGACTCCCAACGACACCCGCGTCACGTTCTACATCAAAGACTTTGACCATCTCGTCCAGCCAACTCGTCATCGCAACTGTATCGTTGTTTAGAAACAATAACAGTTCACCTTGTGCTTCTCTCGCTCCACGATTGCAAGCCCCAGTGAAGCCAAGATTGTCATCAATCGAAACCAGTTTCAAACCTGGAATTTGAGATAATGTCTCTCTCGTGTCATCGGTCGAGGCATCGTCGACAACAATGACTTCGTAGGAATCCTGACAAGGATGAATGGCTATCGATTGCAGACATTGCAGGGTGTAGAGCAAATGATTATGAACGGGAATAATGATCGAGACTCGAGGTTCTTTCGCAGGGGCAAATCCGATCCGCTCTAGCCAGTTAAACGGGCGAAGGCTCGTAGCATCGTGACCTTTACGACGTGAGACTTCCACTGATTGGAGTCGAAATTCTTCTCCCTGATCGAGACCACAAGCGATGCGAAAGTCCCCACCATTGATGCGTTCCTGACAAGAGAAATCCGGTAGCTGAAATCGGCAATTTGTCCAACCTTTATCCACTTTAACTCTTTGAGTCGTTTTGAATGCTCCCGGTTGACCAGGAATAATTTTGACATCAGCATCGGTCGAGTCGTATTCCACCCAGGCTTGCGTAGCTCGGGGGGAGTAAACTCGACAGTTCAATTCAATCGAGTGATTCAAATACTGGGAGAAGATTGGTTCTATTCGAAAATAGATCCATGGCGTGCCAAGTGAGTTTTGGACGGACAGGCAAGTGACATCTTCAAACTGACCATCAATAAACTGACTGTCCTCATTCACGAAGGGATAAAGACCTTCTGTTTTAGACATACCTGAGTGCCATTGAAGAACACCTTTTTCAATGGCAAGTTCCATCCAATCCTGAAAGGCTGAACTTAATCGTCTCTGTGGTTTGCCTGAATCAACCATCGCTTTCCAGGCTCTTGCATATCCTCGCTGATAACTGAGATCTAAGCATTGTTTCCAGTAAAACTCTTCAAATTTGTCTCTTCCAGTTAGTTTGGCTGCGATTTTCCAGTATGACCTTTTCAATTTACCGAGAGCCAAATTCCCCTTCAGAAACTTTCTTGGAAGAGGTCCATCGGTTTGTTTTGCATCAATGAGAGCAGCTGATTCTCCGACCTTTTCGAATTGCGATTGGCGTTCTGACAAGCTGACTTCATGTTCATGAATTGCCAATGCTTCAGGCAAATATTCCACCCTCATTCCAAGGCGGAACAGACGACGTCCAAGATCTAGATCGTCGAGGGCATCGTAGGGGAAATCGTCGTCGAACAGTCCCGCTCTCCAAAGAAGCGATGGCTTAATAGAGGTGTTCGCACCGTAGAACCATAATGGTGATAGCTCAGCAGTACCTTCGTTGCGAAATTGAACTCCAAATGCATTTCCTGATTCATCCAACCATCTAGTAAATCGATCCTGCATGAGATGGTCTGGGAAAATGGCTGGCCCCATTCCAACAACTTCTGGACGTGGATCTCTGAGGTGCAACTCTACGTGTTCAGATATCCAGTTTGGTTCAGGGATGAAGTCATCTCCGAGAAAGAGATAGAGATCTCCAGTCGCACGTCTAACCCCTTCATTCAACGCTGTCCCACGACCAGCAATCGGAATCGAGTGACATTGCAGTCGTGAGCGCTCTGCATCGTCGGGATGCAACCCTTGAATTGAATTCTCTAAAAAATCTCCACCAACTGAATCAACGGCAATCGTTTCAAATGTTCCTTTACTGAAATTCTGTTGAGCTAAAGAATGCACGATTTCGGCAAGCACAGAATGATCAGAAATGGGAATGATTATGGAAATATGAGGAGATTGATGCATAAGACCAAAGAGATTAAAGGGCTTTACAATTTCAATGATTTCATAAATCTGTTAATGCTCGAACAGATCGGTTCTCAGCTTAAACTCTTTTAAAAAAACTACCTGAATCTCACAAGATCAAGTCTTGGATCACCTATCGGTGAGTTTGTTTCAAGTCAGTTACAGACGATGCTTCAGGAGCAATAAATGTAAGCTTGGTCTTTTAGGATAGTAGGATAGAGTTACCACAGGGCTGATCTACACTCAGTCTTGAATGAGAAATGCCCAATGTCAGGACAATTTTCTATATTTTCCAAAACCTCTCTCCCCACAATTCGCAAATTGAGTAAGATACGACATCAACTCAATTCAAAAAATGACATCGCAATCTTCTCTCATCCCAATTTTCGGAGAGAGACGTGGAGCAGGAACAAAATGAAGACTCTTTTCCCTTTGAGATTCGTTCTCGCTGTGTTGCTCTGTTCACAAACAGCGCTTGTCGGTCAAGATCAAGCTAAGGAGCATCCTCTTACTCCGGCTATTAAAATTGCGAAGCAATCTTTAGCAGCGGTGAGCCAAATTCAGGATTACCAATGTGAGTTTTCGCGAAGAGAACTCGTGAAAAATCAATTGGTTTCGCAGCGAACATCATTGCGACTCAAACATAGTCCGTTTAGCGTCTATATGAAATTTATTGAGCCAGCTCCTGGTCGAGAAGTGCTCTACGTTGCAGGCAAGAATCAGGGGAAATTGCTAGCTCATGAAGCGAGTGGACTCTCTACCTTACTGGGGACAGTTTCTCTGCCTGTCAACAGTCCAACTGTGATGGCAGAAACTCGCCATCCCATTACCGAGGCAGGGATGAAGCGACTGATCGAACTCGTGATCTCTCAGTGGGAACTGGAATCCAAATTCGGTGAAATCGACGTGAAGTTTTACCCGAATGCAAAGATGGGGACTTCAACTTGTGAAGTCTTAGAAGCTTCTCATCCTCGTCCGAGAAAGCAATTCAAGTATCAGCTGACCCGTGTATTTATTGACAAGCAAACCAGATTACCTGTGAGAGTGGAGAACTATGGGTTCCCGCCTGCTCCGGGTCAGAAGCCCGTTTTGATTGAAGAATACACTTACACGAACATTAAAGTGAACAACGGATTTCGTGATTCGGATTTCGACCAGAGAAATCCAAAATACTCCTTTTGATGAGGACTATCAAAGAGCGTTTGTTCGTCCTCCGCTGGAACTGATTCTTCGATCAAAAATTTCAACGTCGATTCGAATGGTTGTTCAATCTGTTCGGTCAATTCTGAGAACCAACCATTTGAACTCTCTGGCGAGCTTTGTTCGTCGAGCAGGACAACTGTCACTGTGTCAGTCAATTTATTAGTCGCACCCTGCATCCAACTGCCGTAAGCTCTACCGAATTCCCGCAATTCCGCTTCAACCTCAGCATCTTCTGTTATAGCCACTTGATCGACGTGGGTAGTTCCCAGGACGTTATGTTCTACTTCCTGAACCGTTGCAAGGCTACTGGTCCCCGAAGATGTCGGCGGAATCGCTTGTAAAAGCCCGATGAGACAGACTGCGAGTGTCCCACAAACGGTGAGAATCGCAGGAAGAGGCGAGCGTCGTTTGTTCATCGAGGCTGGTTGTGATTGAGTAATTTTCTCTAATTGGGCAGCCTGAATCGGACTAAATTCTTCAACAATTTGTTGAGTAAAATCAATCACGGGGAGAGAATCTCTCCAAGTGGGAATTGCGGAAGCGAGCATCTCGTATTCGAGCAATGCGTCCTGACAAGAAGTTGATGAACAGACAGCAAGATGAGCCTGAACGTCATCCGGCAGCGAAGCTTTCTCTTCGACCGCAATTTCCATACGTTGTAAACAATTTTCACAGGACAACATTTTGAACACTTTCGTGCTAACGCTTTTTTCAATTCTT
>JABJMI010000870.1 GCA_018659505.1 Planctomicrobium sp. | reverse complement strand
GGCGTTGTAGACATAAAACGTTTGTGAATCGGGTGAGACTTTGACTGCACGAGGATTCCAACCGGTTCGCATGAGCCCAGCATATTCGACCTCGCGATAGTCGTCATTGATCAGGTCGCAGGCGAACATATCGTTCGTTCCGCTGAAGACGATGTAGAGTCGTTCTCCATTAGGAGAGACAGCGACCTCCCAGGGATTCGCAACCACATAAGTTCCGCGAAACGAGTCCATCTGTTTCCGCTTACGGATTCCTTCGTCAGATTCCTTCGTATTCACAATTCCAAGATAGGGGAAGATCGAACCAGAGCCGTGAGTGACTGTGACCAATGACCTTTGATGAGGCAGGTACGCCTTCGCCCATTCCGGATGAGTTGTAATCTGTCGAGCTAAACTATCTTCTGGAGAACCCTTCCATTCTTTTGTCAGCGAGAAACTTTTGAGGTCTACACCTTTGACGATACCCGTGTAATATTCCGTTGCCAGAAGTTGGTCATCTTGAGTAATCGCGAGCCCCCGCAGAAACTCTCCGGCTTGGACAGTTCTCGTAATCTTTTTCGATTTCGGATCGATCTCGATGATCTCTCCAGGGTATTCCAATGTTGCCCATAGCCTTGAACCATCGGCATTCGAAATGACCGCATAAGGTTCATCGAAAACGTCGAGACTACCAGTTTTCTTGCCCGCTTCGACATCAACGAAATCAATGCGATCTTCACCGTAAATAGCGACAGCCACAAGGTGACTCTTCCCGACGAAAGTAACACCTTCTGGGTGCCGCCCCAATTCAATCTCTCTCAATTTGCGGTCAGTTTTCAAATCGACAACCGATAGCGTTCCGGCATCGCGATTGGAGCAGACCAGCAACTTGCCATCAGCAGAGATGTCCATCAAACTATTGGACGTGCCTGCGAACGCGGATGGTTGAAAATTGAATAGACAAACGAGAAGTAGGGTTAAAATCCATTTCACAGTATCGACTCCTTACAGAATCAGTTAAAGCGATATCAGTAGGGTACGACGTGCGTACCAGAACAGCGGTAATTCTTAGTTCACGATCTAAAGCCTACCCTACTGAATCAGGGGGTTTCAATAGTCAATGCTACAAAGATTGGAGACGTACTGTCTTGTCCCTTGATGAGTTCAACTTTTTGAACGGGGACATCGTTTCGCTTCGGGACAACACTAAAGTAACGAATTTGTTGTCCGTTGAGGTCATAAGCGAACTGTGATCCTGGCACATCGATGCGGCGAATATAGTCTGCGAAATGGACTCCGTTCTTGAGTTCATGCCCTTCGCTTTCGCCATCGGTATACACGATTTTCATGATAACTGAAGTCGATTGCCGATTGTCTGCCGGGAAGCTCCAGCCGCCTATTCCGCCGAGAACATGAATCTTTGCAGCCGGGCTATTCACAGGGAACTCGACCTGCTTCGGCATCGTGGGTGGATATTTCCCATTTGGTCCGTGCAACATGACGACATTCGGAAGGCGTTCACCTTGTGGATCAACAAGCAGGAACGGGATATCCTGAAAGACCTTAGCTTTCCAGTCCGGAAAAATGAGCCGTTCCGCTGGAGAGGTTCCGTAGAACATCGGTTTTGTACTGACAATCGTCGCGATTTTGCGAAGATCGATAGGGATGTACTTACCTTTGTTCGTGAGGAATTCTAGCAGGTTCTTAAGGTCTTCCGGCGTTGCCTGTTTCTCAAAACCTTCGGGCATGACAGACTTCGGCGAGGCAAGAAGTTCATCGATATCGGCACGAGGAATCGTTTTCCGTTTCGCTTCTGTATCGACAAGTTCTATCGATGTGCGAGTTTCCGCAGCCATCATTCCTGAGAGAACCCGCCCTTCAGTAGTGACAACTGTATAGAGCCGAAAATTTCCTTCGACGCTGCGCGACGGATCGAGGATGTGAACCAACAATTCTTCTTTAGGATGAACCAGCATCCCGGTTAAATTTGGTCCAATCGTTTCTCCAATGTCTCCATGCTTGTGACACTTAGAGCAATGTTTCACAAAGACCGCTTTCCCCAGTTCGACATCACCCTTCTCGTGCGCAACATACGAAAGTTCTTCAACAACTTTTTGTCGATCCGGGTTAGGAAGTCCAACACCCGCAGCCAGCATCTTCTTAGAGCGAGATTGAATTTTGGGGTCGGGATGATTTGCCAGTTTCTGCTTCTGTTCCAGTGAAAGTGCTGAAAGCTGTATCGCACCTTCATCCACGGAATCAAGAAATGCGGCTGTTGTTTCCGGTCGAGCGAGCATCACATCCATTGCTGATTGCCGTGCAGAGGGCGTCATCGAACGCGAGCGGTCAATCAACGCCTCTGCGAGGTTCTTCGCCCGACTTGCCAGTAACGCTTCCATAATTCCATTCGAGAATTCGGGAGTCGATTGGGCGCCAACCATTTCGACGAGTTGACTTACGACATCTTCATCCGAGTCACGAAACTCGACGAGTTGCTTCGCTGCGTTGATGCGATCTTGTTGTTCAATCTTTTGATCCGCAATGAGTTTCAATAGCGAGTCGACGATCTTGCCCGCATGTTTCTCTAACTCTTGACTACCGAACGCAGTTCCCAGTTGAATCACACTTCCCTTCGCTGCCGTCGGAACTTCATCAAGAAGTTGAATCAACCCCGCTTCCAGCTGAGCAGAGAGTTTGATTGCATGGTCCTTTTGCCAGCCAGACGTTACCCCGCTCAGTAGAGCGACTGCTGAATCCTGAGAAACATTCGATGTAGCTGCGATGAACGCCTCAAGCTGGTCCCCAGTTGGTTTCGACCGCGCAAAGTGTTCTCCAACAATTTGAAGTGTTTGAACCTGCCGTTGTGAGAGCTTAATATCCTTAGATGTAGAACCTCTCGCGACATGCTGCACGAACGGAATCACATGACTCGCTGCCGCAGCCGTAACCGCATCCGCCAGCCAGGGTTCACTCATGATGGATGAGTTCAAAAATTGTTCAGCGACAAGTTTACCTGCCTGTTGTCCTGATTCTTGATCTGCAATTGCTAGCAGGCTGGCAAGTTGAACTTGTGAGTCGGTGTCTGAAGTTAAATTATTGTTCGCGATCAGCGTTAGGGACTCATTGCTGTTTGGAAGGCATTGCAACGCAATTCTACGCACCCCGGCAGCCGGATGATTCAGGACAGTTGTCAGAAGTGTGAGTTGCTGCTGCTCCAACTCGTCAAAGAAACCGAGTCCTTGCAAAGCACCTAAAGCGTGCATCGCAGTGACGTCGAGTCCGATCTCGTCGATCTGCACTTGAGTCGCCAATTCGACCAGTTGATTCAGCACATCCAGCTGACCGCGTTCAATGAGTAGCCGCTGCGCGTGTAAGCGAACCAACATCGAGTGATCGCTTAACGCTGCTAGTAATTCCTTTGGATTCTCTTTTGAAAGTATCGGAAAGGAATCTGCCGTCTTCTCACCATAAAGCAAGCGATAAACGCGACCATGTTTTTTATCGCGTAAGTCTGATTCGTACGCATGTCCCTTGCCCGTTTCAAATCCCTGAGGTGTTGGATTGTGTTGGACGATGTAGTTGTACCAGTCGAGGATCCAGACGTTTCCATCAGGGCCAACCTCCGCTGCAATCGGAGCTGCCCATTCATCATCACTCGCCACTAGATTCAGCGGACTTTTTGAGGTAAACCCTGCCCCGTCTTCTTTGAGAACGAACGTGCCGACAAGTTTTCCTGTTGGACCACAAACGAAAGATGTTCGATTCCACCACTGTTTTGGGTAGTTGCGTGCAGTATAGAGGGCATGTCCAGCGGCAGCGGTGTAGCCTCCGTGGTGGTCTACTTGTCGCACCCGGTCGCTGATCGGGGCGAAGAGATGTGAGTCAGCAATCGTTCCGAGTTGCTTCGGTCCCCAGCCGAGGACTCGTTCGTAATAGCGATTCGGAATCGGCATGAAGGTACTGGGATTGTGATTTGCAGTCGAGCCGAAGACGAGACCTTCTTCGCTCAAACCGAGACCCCAGGTGTTGTTATCTGTTGATCGAATGAATTCCAGGTTGGTGACTTGGGGAGGTTCCGAATCGTCAAGTTTGAACCGCCAGAACCCCATACGGAAGCCGGGCTGCTTTTCTCCCGTGGCAGTAATGATTGGCTCGGAAGCGTTATAGCCTTGCATCGCCCAGAACCAGTTGTCGATGCCATACCGCATGTTGCTGACACCGCCATGCGTGTCGACGAGTTTCCAGTTGGAGATGATCACTTCTTTGCGGTCAGCGACATCATCCCCATCAGTATCTTTCAGCCATAAGGTTTCGGTTCCATTTTGAACAATGACTCCATCACGATGAAAGGTGATCGCTGTCGGAATACTTAACCCTTCAGCGAAGAGTGTAAACTTATCAGCCTGACCATCTCCATCGGTGTCTTCACAGATACGAATCTGGTCACGCCCTTTGTTCTCGGGTTTTAATTCATTGGGGTAGTCAATGGTTTCGCAAACCCACAAACGTCCCCGTTCGTCCCAGTTCATCGCAATCGGCTTCCCACCAAAGCCTGCGTAGGCTGGCTTTTTGCCGTCATACTTCCCGAAATCTTCAGTCGCATAAATACCGAGATGGAAATCTTCTGGAGTCACATAATGCTTGATCGATTCCTCAGCCGGGACAGGTAACTGCATCGTGGTGAGAGGATCAGCCTGCACTCCCCATTTGGTCGAAGGGACATAGTTCGGAATCTTCGCTCCGACTTCAATATATTCAAACGGCTTCAGGTCATCCGGCAGCGCCGT
>JABJMI010000076.1 GCA_018659505.1 Planctomicrobium sp. | reverse complement strand
GTTTCTCTTCCTAACAGGTGCAGGTTTTCTCGAAGGTCAACAAACTGAAATCGTCGGCAGCATGCTTGCCTTCGCTGCCGGGGTCTTTATATGTATAGCTCTCAGCGACTTGCTTCCTGAAATGGAATTCCATTCGCACCACCGAGTCCCATTAAGCCTCGCGTTGCTAGCCGGAATCGCACTCGCCTGGATGATCCGCTATCTCGAACCGGTCAACGTCCACAGCCCGAATCCGGGGACAACCATTCAATTGGGGGAAGATTTTCAACTTCCACCAATTGAATCGGAATGAGTTGGCTCAGCTTGAGATGCCAATTTCCCCCCGGTCGATGACCGGGGGCTAAATGAATTTAAGAAATCTCGTCGAAGTCTGAATTCTCAACCAGCTTTAATTCAATATCATGAATAATGTTCTGAGATAAGTCGCTGATTGTATTCGTGTGAGCTGACAAGGTCTCATCTATCAATTTGCATATAGAACTTTCGTCTGGCATCCAGTAAATATTTCCACCCCACATGCCGACATACAGTTCCGTTTTTCGCTCAGCTACCCAGAAGCTGCAACCTGTGAATCCGCCTCCTTCCCGGCGTTTATTAGCACAGACAATCCGATGATTTTTTCCGTCTATTTCTGCATCGTTCTCAACAACTGCGAAAAAGCCAAGACCTTCGATCTGACTTTTGAGTTCATTGTAGATCATTTGAGGACCGCCGGATGTTGAGTTGAGAATCTTTGCTGAAACCTTACTCTTTTCATAAGTGTCAAATCAGTATAAAGTTCTGTTATTAGCAAGGTTGCTAGATAATTAAATTCAGGCACAACTTCAAAGAGAACTTGAATAGTTGCCTGGAAGCCGATTTTCATTGAAAATCATAAGAATAACGGAGTGTCTATCGATGTTTGCATCGAATTTTATACGGGCGAATGTATACCTACTGACCTTTTCTGTCTGCATGACATCAACTTCATTCGCTCAAGAAGTTGGTCCTGAAACTGTTCTCGGGTATCGACCTTCACATCCGGTGGAAATCGAAACTCCGACGGGAGCCGATATCAAGAAGTGTGAACTGAAGGTAGAACAGGAGGGCAAAGGTTCTGGCTGGGCTCTTTATGGTCCGCAGGGACAACTACTTCGCCGCTTCATGGACACCGATGCCGATGGCAAAGTCGATCAGTTCAAATACTTTCAATATGGTTTGGAAGTCTATCGCGACCTCGACACCGACGGTGACAACAAAGTCGATCAGTCACGCTGGTTCAATACTCAGGGAACTCGCTGGGGTGTCGATTCAGATCAAGATGGAACCATTGAATCTTGGAAGATCATTTCCGCTGAAGAAGCCTCTCGTGAAGCAATCATTGCCTTGGTGACTAAAAACCCACAGCGACTCAATGCGATCTTCATCAACAAAGATGACATCGCCTCTTTGGGGATCGCCTCAGGGATTGCAACCAAGTTCTTAGCTAATGGGCGTGACCTCGCGCAGCAAATGCAGTCTGTCTTGTCCACTTCAAAATTGATCACGCCGCAAGCCAAATGGGTCCGTTTTGACAGTTCAATGCTGATGCCGAATCTCATCCCTGCTGACTCAGGCAAAGCGAAAGATGATTTGCTTGTCTATGAAAACGTCATGGCAATTGTTTCTTCAGGTGAAGAAAATGGCTTCGTACAAATCGGTGAGATGGTACGAGTTGGCAATACCTGGAAACTGACGCAATTCCCAAAACCGATGGAAGGGGCGAAGTTCGAATTGGGCGAAGGTGGATTGTTATTGCAACCAACAATTGCAGGACTCTCTCCGGGGACTACCGAAGGTCTCTCTCCCGAAATGCGTGAAATGCTTGATCGCCTGCGCGAACTCGATGAAAAATCTCCCAATGAGCAATCCTCACGAGAAGAAATCACACAGTTCAATGTCGCTCGTGCTCGTCTCCTTGAAAACATCTCCGAACTCTCTGAGTCTCCAGAGGATAAACTGTTGTGGTTTCGTCAGCGTCTCGAAATGATTGCCGCTGCCACACAAATGGAAACCTTTCCAAATGGACTGGCTGAACTACAGCGAATTGTAAAGAGTTTACGCGATGCGAAGGCAGATGAAGAACTGCTCGCCTTTGCAGCCTTTCAAGAGATGCTCGTTCGCTACAACATCAGTCTGCAAACTGCCGAGGCGGAAGATCGAGCAGATGTTCAGGGAGCTTGGCTAAGTTCGCTGGAAGAATACGTCAAGGAATTTCCAAAAGCTCCAGAGTCAGCAGACGCCCTCTTGCAGTTGGCAATTACCAATGAATTTAACGGCGACTTGAAAGAAGCGACCGTTTGGTACACAAAACTTGTTAACGACTACCAAGGTTCAGATGCAGCGAAGAGAGGTCAGGGAGCATTGCGACGATTGAGCTTGAAAGGTAAGCCAATTGCTCTCGCGGGGAACACACTCGCTGGCGGTCGACCGCTCAATTTGGCAAGTTACCGTGGCAAAGTGACTGCCGTCATCTTCTGGGCAACATGGTGTAAACCCTGCACAGAAGATCTCCCGCAGATTCAGGAATTGTATAAAACCTATCAGCGGAAGGGTTTTGAAGTTGTTGGCGTTAATCTTGATTCGCCCGGAGCAGACATCGATGGTTACATCAAGAACTATGGCGTGGTATGGCCAAACATTCACGAAGAAGGCGGACTGGAAAGTCGACCGGCTTTGGAATATGGAATCATCTCTTTACCAACAATGTTCTTAGTTGACAAAACGGGGAAGGTCGTCTCGAACGGCAGTTCAGTCGAAGATCTGAAAAAGCTCGTTCCGGAATTGTTGAAGTAAAAGCAGATGAAAAGCCGGACACTTTAAGTGTC
>JABJMI010000246.1 GCA_018659505.1 Planctomicrobium sp. | reverse complement strand
GTTTTTTTGCAAAGTCAAACGGGCCGGCCACCGAGATCGTTGGGACTGCTGCCAGCAATCCCAGGCTCAGTGCCCATTTCCGTGGCAGTAGCATGGACTCACTCCTTGAGTTTTTTGAGTGTTCCGCTGCCGTTTCCGTAGGATTCGGCACTTCCGGTTCCCCGGAGCGGACTCGATCGAATGATAGTTGCTTCTGTTATCGGACCGCACCCGCCAATAAGTTCAGTTATTCTGGTTATTTCGTTTGGAATGATTATTCCGGTTGGAAAAACCTTGGATTTCGAGAATTCTCCTCAAGATTCGACCAAAGAATCGGTGGTCTCTGATCACTTTCAGTATCCTACTTAATAAAGAGTACGAATTGCGGAACCGAGGGTATCAACAAAAAAGCATGATCGAAATAACGTCGGTGTTTATGTACTTTTGGATTCGAAAAGATAATTCATTCAAGGTTTTCATCTCGAATACGCAACTTAAATCAGTTTCATACCTGATAGGGACTATCCCCACTAATCTAAAGAGATGTTGTCTAATTTAATTTTTTTTTAGCAACTCTTCCCAGTTAATTACGATAATAATTATTGATGATGTATTGACGTGATTTATTGACAAAAGCCGTTACCGAAATGGTGCGTGTGTTCTGGCTTACGGAAGTCAGCGTTTTATCTTGAAGAACTGATTTTTCTCGGGCACTTGAAGCACGAAATGCTCTCGAATGGAATACTTCGAGAAACCTCCGAATTGTGAGCTCACCTTGTCGTCATTTATGGTGAGTAATTGAATGTACCTACCAACCCCAATAGAAAGAGAAAACAATGGCATTTGATGCAGCTGCGTAAGAAAAGAAACGAAAGGCATGGAAAAGTCGCAAATCAATGCGTTGGTGGCCAGCCATTAACGAATCTAGAAGGGCGTTGCAAAAACATGGACACACAGTCAGGATGAACAAAAAGAAGAACGTCGACGTTCGGAATGACATTGAAACTCTTATCGGGATATTAAATGCTGTTCTTGACTCGCTCATCCTGCAAATGGATGACACAGATGATCGACTCAAAGAGCTTGAAGAAATGGTTCTCAATAACCTTATCCAACTGACATCCAAAGAGATGAAGTCGATTACCCAAAAAGTGTCAAAAGAATTGTTTTGATCGTTCTTCAATATTCATGGAATGCAAATAAGGTTTCACTGGCAGACCGTATGGGTAGAATCCCAATGTAATTGGGGTTTACCCTTTACGACATCTTATCTGAGCTACCAATCACTCTTTACGTTGCTCAGCAAACTCAATCGCTTCTCTCACCAAATGTGCCATCTTGGGATGAGACGGTTCCATGCTTGGTTCGATGCCACGTTCGCGTAATCGTTGCGATGCGGTAGGACCGATG
Organism: Planctomicrobium sp.; assembly: GCA_018659505.1. Lineage (GTDB taxonomy): Bacteria > Planctomycetota > Planctomycetia > Planctomycetales > Planctomycetaceae > Thalassoglobus. Next base: position 1,904 of record JABJMI010000246.1, on the reverse strand, counting down.
CTGGCGTTGCAACATTGGTTCGCTGCCTTGAGCCAATCGTGTTGAACACCCATCTGCGCTGCCACTTCCAAGACGTGTACCACTTGTTGAGCACTTGTCCACATCAGGATGTCAAACTCTTTGTTGATCGTCGCTTTGATTGCAGCCTGAAGCGGAGCGATGTCATCCGGTAATTCCCAGCGATAGATCGAGACCGGCAGCACACTCGCTCCCTGTACATCGAGCCATTCGTAAAGATACAGACTGGGCGTTCCATATTCCTGGATCGCGACTATTTTCGATTTGAAGTCAAAGTTCTGTCGAGAGAACTCAGCAGCGAGGTCTTCCCAAGTATTCGGTTCAGGTGCTTTCAAGTCCGGTTGAATCTTCCGCTTCGCCAAACTCGCAGTCGGTTTCGGACCACGGACAGCGACAAACGTCTTGCGAAGATGCTCTGCGAGTTCTTCTTTAGAGAGACGTTTTTCTAATGCGGAAAACAGAGAGTCAGTCCCAACGCCTGTCATAAAGATGGTGACATCAATGTTGCCCGCGACCAATTGATCAGCAAACTCAAACACATCAGGCTGTTCTTCGAGAGAGACCTCCTGCATCGACGGAGCGACGGTTGCGACACCGCCGAATTTCTCAATCAACATCGCCATCTCGAACTGGCGACGAGATTCAAAGGAACAGACGCGAACTGGTTTCGTTGACATGACAGATTTCTAATTGAATGGCTTGAGGAGTTATATGAATGTAGGATCGGGTGACACGACCTGAGTGCAGCGAAGCGGAACGGTGGTCGTGGCAACTGCGAGATAGAGGTTCATCGTTGCATCAACCTCATCCCCGGACTCGCCACGCCCATCACTTCACTCCGTTACGTTCTGGGTCGTGCTACTCGATCCGGAAATGACAATCTCGGGACAACTCTTCAGGCTCTGATTTTCGTTGATCAGTTTACTTAAAGAAAAGGCATTGCCATACTCAACACAACACCAATTGACTCTAAGATAAAGGGCTATTCTATGAACAGCGGTAAGCGTAATTCCAAATCTCGAAAACAAAGCGCATCGAAGAAGAGTAGTCACCCTTCTTGGGGGATTGTCGTAATGAGCAGTATTTTGTTTCTTGTCTTGGGGCTATTGATTGGTGCGTTTGTTCTGAACTCCTCAGCCGTTCCAGATCCCAATCACCAAGCCACGGCAGATCCACCGGTTATTGAGCCTGAAGTCGAAGTAGAAGAAACGGTAAGCCCGACACCAGCGTCGACCACTCCAGCAACAGTGGCCGAGACTCAGCCAGTTCCAGAACCGACAGCAGAAGAAGAATTAAAATCGAGTATTCAAAATGCCATCGATACGATTGAGAAAAAATCGGCACAAATATTTGTCTACAGCTACCTTCCATTCGAAATGCGACAGCGATATGAACAAGTTGTCGAGCGTGAGGGAAGAAGTGTCGTCGACCAAGCGCTTTCCAAGAAAGTTTTTAAAGAATACCGGATTCACCTTCAGTCCGCTTTGAATGGCTCTGTTTAATTCAACTTGCCCCAAACGGTCGCTGTTGTCAAATACAAGCTGAAAGAACTCCCGGACTCCGGTATGAAGTTGGACAAATTTGCTCGGGATGATTCTGAGATTGCTGTAGGTGAAGCGTACGAAGGGCTTGGAGACGATTTGCCATCAATGCTGAGGCAAGCTGCCGCTTTACTAGAAGATGATAAGGTACAGGAATTCGTTGAAAAAGTCTATCCAATTTCCGAACTGGAATTGCTATTTATTGATCCTGCGATGAGCAACCTTATGACGCGAATCAACCAAACGTCGATGAAGGCAGCAATGATTCGAGATCTGAAAGCTGCCGCCGAAGCGGAAGCAGAAATTCAAAGCGGTATTGCAGCAGTCACGCTTGCACCTCTCGTC
>JABJMI010000005.1 GCA_018659505.1 Planctomicrobium sp. | reverse complement strand
CGTTCCAGACGACTGTCTTCGCGTTCTTTACGATCTCTGCATACTGTTTGGCAGTTTCAGGACCAATATCGAAGCCTTCGAAGTCATCAGGGATTTCGCCTGCGTTGACGACAACCTTGTTGCAATTAGGATCTTTGAAGGCATCGCCGCAATGAGTATCAACAGGCAAGACAAGTTTGTCGCCACCTTTCTCGATCAACTCTTTCGCGAGGTCGACTTTGTCTTTCTCGACTAAACTTTTGCCGACTGCTCCCCCTTTAGCGAGAGAGAACGTATACGCCATCGCTCCCCCGATCAACACCTGATCACAAACATTGAGTAGATTTTCGATCACCTTGATCTTGTCGGAAACTTTCGCTCCACCCAGAATCGCGACGAATGGACGATCTGGATTTGCGATGGCGTCGCTGAGGTATTGGATTTCTTTCTCGACGAGGAAGCCGACAACCTTCGGGGCATCGCCCATTTCTGCGGGGACGGTATACATACTCGCGTGAGCACGATGACAGGTTCCGAAAGCGTCGTTGCAGTAAATGTCTCCGAAAGAGGCAAGCTTTGCTCCGAACGCTTTCTTGGCTGCTCGTTCTTCAGCGGTTGATTTGTCTGCTTCCTCTTTGACTTCTTCTTCCGCAGCGAAGCGAACATTTTCTAATACAAGAACATCACCCGCTTTTAATGCTGCAACTTTTAATTGAGCATCGTCTCCAACAGTATCAGTAGCAAAGGCGACTGGCTTGCCGAGTAGCTCAGCCAATTTCTCAGCCGCAGGCTTTAAACTATACTCGGCGACGGGATTCCCTTTCGGACGTCCCAGATGACTCATCAGAATTAGACTGCCGCCCCGTTCGAGGACAGAGTTAATCGACGGCAACGCCATGCGAACTCTGCGGTCATCTGTGACGTTGAGGTCATCATCGAGAGGAACATTAAAATCGACACGCATTAAAACTTTTTTGCCTGCCACGTCAACGTCTTGAATTTTCTTCTTAGCCATCTTCTTTATTTCCTTGAACGGACTTCGCTGCAACATTCTGAACATGCGAGAGTGCGATTTCTTGTATTGTTCTGTACGATTGGCGAAAATCGTAAGTAACGCCGCACCAACTTCCAAGTGCCTTGTTCTCTTGAATTTTAGAGAATCGCACATCACCGTCTTAATACATCAGTCAAGGTCGATCAATGAAGTTTGAAATTTCTAACAATTCTCCACTCGAAATCGAAACTAACTGGCTTGTTGTTGGAATCTTTGAAGAGGCAGAATTTAGCGAATCATTGCAAGAACTCGATGAAAAGTTGGAAGGTAGCTTGTCCCGCGTCCAAGAACGTAAAGACCTGACCGGGAAGCTAGGGGAGCTAACGATTCTTGCAGACGTCCCACAGTTGAGTGCCGAGAGAGTCATTGTCGTTGGCTTAGGAAAACACGACAAGTTGACGATCGGTTCTCTCAGCAAGGCATATACGACAGCGTTTCGACATCTCGCGACTAAAGAGAATCAATCGCTTGTGATTATGGTTCCCGAAGGGGCGAGTTCTGCTCTCGGTGAAGGACACTCTATTGAGCGGTTAGTCGACGTCGCAACGGTCGCTTGCTCGCGACAGAATATCTATTCCACGGAACAAGACCGCTATGAGTTTGAGAATGTTCTGCTTTGTGGTGTTTCTGACTTTGAAGTGAATCAAAATGCTTTGGAGAAAGGGCTCATTCTTGGTGAGGCAGTGAACCTGACCAGAGAACTGGTGAACCGGCATCCAGACGATCTCTACCCGGAAACATTTGCTCAACGTGCCGCTGATGAAGCAGCAGACATCCATTTGCAAGGTGAAATTTTCGACCAAGACATGCTGGAAGATGAGAAAATGGGTGCGTTACTCGCCGTCTCTCGCGGCAGCGATCGCCCTCCTCGCATGGTTGTTTTGAAATACAATGGTGGCGGAAAAAATGCTCCAACGATTGGCTTGGTAGGCAAGGGAGTCACTTTCGATAGCGGTGGGCTTTCGCTCAAAACGTCTGCTGGCATGATCACAATGAAAAGTGATATGGGCGGGGCAGCGACCGTTTTGGGAGCCATCACAGCCATCGCAAAATTGAAACTGAAGGTCAACGTCATTGGGGTGATGGGGCTGGTTGAAAACATGACCGGCGGGTCCGCGTACAAACTCGGATCTGTATTAACTTCGCGCAGCGGAAAGACCATTGAAATTCATAATACCGATGCCGAAGGCAGACTGGTTCTGGCTGATGCCTTAGCGTATGCGGTCGATCAGAAAGTGGACAAACTCATCGATCTTGCGACCCTCACAGGTGCCTGTGTCGTCGCTCTTGGAGAGGATATCGTCGGAGCCTTCACAAACGATCAAGAGTGGTGCGACGAATTAAAAACAGCTTCGCAAAAGGTCAACGAGGAGGTTTGGCAACTGCCGATGCACGACTTCTTCGCAGAGCAGTTGAAGTCCGAATTTGCAGATTGCAAAAACATCGGATCCCGCTGGGGCGGAGCGACGACCGCTGCAAAGTTCCTGGAGCAATTCGTCGATGACGTCCCATGGGTGCATCTCGACATCGCTGGTCCATCGTATGCGGAGTCAAGTTCAGCCCATCGCGATTCGGGCGGAACTGGAGTCATGGTACGAGCACTTGTGCAACTTGCAGCTGACTCTTGTTAAGTGAAAAGTCTCGTTACTGTACAATGATTCCTTTGCACTCACGCGCATCATGAAATTGTTTCAGACTCTTTGAGAAGAGGTAGGCATAGGTTGGGTGAAGTTCGACCAGCCACGTGAACGGTGGGTTGCGCAATGAATTGTGAATCAAATTCAACAGCTCATCGTCGCGGAAATCAAGAACGTAACCCACCATTTCATCAACGAATTGCTTCACCCACCCAACGAAACTTGATTCGAAGGAGAATGCTATCAGGATGAGAGATTTTTTTTCGTAACGCATGGCATAATAACTCGTTGCACAAGAGCCCGCTGGTCTGGCGGGTTTTCAACGTCTGCTGCTTCGTTTAGACTTGTTGTTCTTCAATCATTCACCTCAGGCGGGTCGCGTGCCCTGTGAACTTAAGCGTTATGCCTGTCGGCGTTTTAAGGCGTAATTGAAGGTAATTGGTTGTGAGAAGAGCAGATTGTCGGGCAACACCCGTCATCCAACGCGCACTTGAACACAAAAGCAGTGTGAGTACGACAATTTAGATTTTTTTGTACAGAATCGAAACTTGGTCCATGCAAATTTCAAGGTCGAGGACGCATCATGAAGCTGCCGAATTTGAATCCGTACTTCCGTTTCTTTTTGCCAGTGCTGATCGCTTCCTGCAGTTGGTCGCATTCCGCCCAAGCTGCCGATGACGCGGAGCGGGTACGGACACTCTTGCAAGGCGTAGTAGACTATCGGAGTTCCATTCCCTCAGGCTCAGCTTCCATTTTCATTGAGCGAGAGGGTCAAGCGACTCTCCAGTGGCACACGTGGTTCGATGGTGAAAACAATTTTCGTTTCGATGATGCAGTAAAAGGTAAGTCGTATCTTCAGAATCGTGAGTACTACTTTGAATACCACTTGAATGGCGAAGTTTTACCAACACTTCGCCCCCTCCATCATCCAAATAATTTAATGCTCAATATGCGGTTGTTGGGAGTGATCGGTATCTCGACAACTGCATTACCCACGGTCGAGAACTTTCAAAGATTCGAAGTCCTCGGGCAAAGTGATCACCTCTCAGTTGAAACGATTGAGTATAATGATCGCCCTGTTTCGGTTGTAACTTCTGATATGGGAGGCGGGCAGATATTTAAGATTTGGATCGATGAACAACGTGGTCCCAGTGTTATCAGATCAGAGATCCAAAGTCAGTGGAAGGAGACTCACATTCTCAGTACGATGACTTGTGATCTAACCGACATCGATGGGATTTGGTATCCGAGAATCATCCTGTATTGGCGGACAATCGGAGGATTCCGTTCATCAGAACAGAAAACCACCCTGAAAGACGTATCCTTTAACGGGAAAGGATTTAGCGACGAGATCT
>JABJMI010000006.1 GCA_018659505.1 Planctomicrobium sp. | reverse complement strand
GCCTGCGGACTTGTGACTTCATGAATCAAGTGCAGTCCAATGAACAGCTGAGTTTGTCCGGTAGGAAGAGTCCCAACGGTGTGTAAATCCCAAACCTTGTTAAACAGATTTCTCTTGTCGCTCATTTTGTTCATTCACTTCTAACGTATGTGACGGCGTTGATTCATTTTGCCGCAAAACCACTTGGCAACAATTTTTACGCCGGGAGGCAGTATATTGTCCAGAATTCAGATGAAGTATTTTAGCGATCAAAGCAGAATGGTTCGACTGTGATTGGTATTATCGTGCAAAATTACTGAACACGGTAGTAATTGTTCGTCTAGGATCGCTGCAACTCAATGAACTGGACACTATCGAACTCATTATCATCAGGTTAGTCTTTCGTGGATTATGCGAGACATTTAGCGAGTTTCAATAACGGTGAATCGCTTCCTCAATCAATCGTCCAAATGGTTTCAATCACGACCTCAGAAAGAGATGGATGCTCAAATTCGCTCTCGGAAATCTATGCAGTCGACCACTAAGAACGACGTTATCCGTGCTAGGCTTGGCGGTGGCGATTGGTGGAATGGTTGGATTGTTCTCGATTGCGGGTGGGATAGATAAGGTTGTCGCTCAGACTTTTGAACAGATTCCGGGACTCCTCGTGCAGCAACAGGGAGCACCAATTCCACTCTTTTCGACACTGCCTGCGGACTGGCGAGAAGAGATTGAAGCAATCCCCGGAGTCGGGGTTGTTGATCCTGAAGTCTTTTGTCGAGTGAATCAACTTGATGGAAAGCTGATTATCAATCCGCCACGCTTCGCTGTCGGTATGGATATTGAAGCTCGTCAGAAATTGCAGCGAAGTATCTATAGAGAAAATCTGGTCGATGGTCGCTTCCTGGAACTGCAAGATATCGGTCAGAACTGTTGCGTTGTTAGTCGTGAGATCGCTGAGAGTATAGAGAAAGGAACTGGTGATTCGGTCGCGGTCAATGGCGTGGCTTATGAAATCATTGGCATCTACGAGACTGGTTCTTTGATGCTGGACGTGAATATCTTGATGGATATCAACGTCTGTCGAAGCCTGGGGCGAATCGATCAAGCAACCGTCGGTTGCTTCTATGTAGAACCCGATGGAACAGTCGAGAATAAAGCATTGCAAAAAGATATTGTTAATCACTTCCGAGGTCGTGACTTACGAAGTGAGCAGTCGAATCCTCTGGCGAATTTGATGAAGAGCTTTACAGACGCAAGCACAAAGGACAATGAGAAACCGGAAGCGACAACTTCACAGGATGAGGAAAGAGCAGAAATAGAGAACTCACTTGAGCAGAAACTGTCGCCTATTGAAGTTCGTTCGGCTGACGACTGGGGAAAAAGGATTGCAGAATTCAGTCAGGATTTAAATCTCTTTCTATTTTTAATGACTGCCATCGGTGTCTCGATCGCAACTTTAAGTATTGTGAACACCATGATGATGAGCGTCACCGAACGGACGACTGAGTTTGGGATTCTCAGAGCGAATGGCTGGTCCCGCAATGAAATCATTCGCCTCATGACACTTGAAAGCGGTGTGATTGGATTCTTAGGTGGTTTAATTGGTAGCGCTGCGGGTTGGTTCGCGACCTTTCTTGTGAACTGGAGTTGGCCGGGGCGACTGCAATTACATGCGGGACTAACGCTGTTGCTGTTCGCTTTAGTTTTTAGTGTTTGTTTGGGACTTTTAGGTGGAATCTATCCAGCCTGGAGAGCATCACGCCTGTCACCAATGGAGTCAATTCGCCGTGGTTAGTCAGTCGAACAATGATTCACTCTTAAGTGTTGATCAGGTCACAAAGCAGTACCGGCGTGGAAATCGGGATATCCCTGTGTTGCGAAATATCAGCTGCCAAATTTCGCAGGGAGATTTTGTATTCATCGTCGGTCCATCAGGGAGTGGGAAAAGTACCTTGCTGTATCTGATGGGCGGGCTTGATCAGCCGTCATCTGGAGAGATTTCTATCGCAAGTCAAAGTCTCTCTAAAATGAGTCCAAAGAGTTTGGACCAACTGCGGAG
>JABJMI010000351.1 GCA_018659505.1 Planctomicrobium sp. | reverse complement strand
TCGACGCTGACCAACTGCATCGTTTTCGTGAGACGATTGATTCCATTCCCATGGCAGAACACGATGTACGTTACGCGATCTCGCTTGTTCGTTCGACTCGAATTCATCAAGGTGAACAGTCTAATGTGATGAGTCAGTATTTGAGTTGGGGAGCTGGTCCAAGGGCATCTGAATGGTTAGTCCTGGCGACTAAAGCACACGCTGCGATTTCCGGACGAGAGATTGCAACGGCAGTCGATGTTCAAGCGATGTTGGCTCCGATCTTGCGGCATCGACTCGTTCTGAATTTCAACGCTGAAGCTGATGAAATGAATGAAGACTTGATCATTGCGAAACTGCTTGAAATAGTCCCGACACCAGCAAATCAACCCTCTTCAAATTTTCTTAAAAAAATGATCGCAAAATCTAAGTAATCGACTACTGTGAAGAAACAGACAGCAGAATCTTTTGCAAAACTTGAAACACTACAACTGCGAGCCCGCACGCTTGTTGAGTCGGTGTTAACGGGAACACATCGAGGCAATCAAAAAGGGTTTTCTGTTGATTTCTCTGAGCATCGGGATTACTCACCGGGAGACGATGTTCGATTCATCGACTGGAAACTCTTAGGGAAACGTGATCGATTTTACATCCGACAATTCGAAGATGAAAATCAGCTTCAGGCGTGGCTGCTCGTCGACACCAGCGGTTCTATGCTTTACCGTTCGCAAGACGCGCATCTAAGTAAACTCGAATACGCAGCCACGCTCGCCTCGGCAATCGGTTGGATCGCATGCTATCAAAGAGATCAAGCGACATTGCTTGCGTTCGATTCACATGAGTTCACGCAGACTGGACCAGTTTATGGTCACGCCGGAGCGAAGCGATTCATTGAACGTCTTGGTGAGGTCACTCAACTATCACCAACGCCAACTCAGAAATCGATTGAAGAAGAGGATCAGTTCATCGGACTGGCACGGGCTGCGGAGAAGGTACCGCGCAATAGTGTTGTTTGCGTATTGACTGATGCTTTTGGTGATGCAGATCAGCTCAAACGCATTCTATCATCGCTGCAACATAAAAATTGTGATCTGCGATTGTTGCACGTTCTTGATCCTGCAGAATTTGAGTTTCCTTTTACTGGATCGATGCTGTTCAAAGGACTCGAAGGGGGAGAATTTCAAACTCAGTCACATGCAATCCGCGAAGAGTACATCAAAGAATTCGAATCGTTTCTAATGGAAACTCGTAGGCTTTGTCGACAAACAAATTGTCAATACTGGGTCGCAAACACTGAGGAACAGCTGGACATGTTACTGCGTCAGTTTTTGAACTCAAGAAAACAATCATGAACCAGCGATCCCGATGCAGTTCAATTCGCCCCTTGCCACTATTTGTTTTTATTGCGTTTCATGTGTAAAAGACCTGAATGCTATAAGGCAGAATGGTTAATGTCATTTAACCTAATTGATTTTTGATTGAATGCGAATTCGAATGCCCTTGGATGTGATTAACTACTCCAGTCTTCAAGTATCAACTTTTATTAAGTCAGTCGAATGGCTTGTTGAAGTTGACTCGACGAATACATATGTCCTCCAAAATCTCAAATCACTAGGAGCCTCGCCTGCACTCGTTGGAGCCGATCTGCAAACAGGTGGTCGCGGTCGTGGGAAGAATCAATGGTGGGGAGCGGAAGGTTCTCTTACATTCACGCTTTTACTTCAGCCAAATGAATTCAATATTCAGGTTCAGCATTGGCCGCTGATGTCATTGATGGTTGGCTTAGCCGTTCGAGAAGGTTTGCTCAAATTCCTTGATCATCATCAGGTCAGTTTGAAATGGCCTAATGATGTTTATGTTGACGATAAGAAAATATGCGGAATCTTGATTGAAACTACTCCTGCCCAGCGGGAGTTTGTTGTCATTGGAATCGGACTCAACATCAATAATTCATTGCAGGCAGCACCTTTGGGGATTCAAGAGAGTGCTTCTTCGATGCTGGATTTAACGGGTTGCCTGCACTCCAGAGAAGAAGTTCTAACATCGCTTTTGCAGAGCCTTGAAGATGTCTTGGTGAGGATCCCGGCGCATCTTCCACAATTGCTCGCTGAGTGGAGACAACATTGTTTTCTGACTGGGAAACGCATTTCCATCGACGACTCACAACACGAAGTCGCTGGGCAGTGTCTGGGAATCGATGATGATGGAGGATTGGTTCTACAAACAGAGAGTGGACAACGAAAGTTTCTTGCAGGCTCTGTGACAGTCTTAGAGTGAATCAATTTCCACCAACCGCCTGTGTTCCTCCGCCGGCATTGAGAAAACTAAACGTGAAGACGTCCGTGACGGTCGTAAATGTTGGTCTCATTGAGAGTCGGACATATCGCCGATCTGGTGAGACGACAGCTTGAGCATTTAAAGAGCTGCCTTCGGGAATCGTTTGAATTACTGGGGTATACCCTACTGCTCCGGATCTACGGGGAACATCACCGAGTCGATCTGTCGAAAACTGCTGTAAGACTTCTGATTGACGTTGAGTGATTTTTCGATCACCACGAACTGGTTTTGATTCGACTTTCACCATCGACCATTCTTTTTGCTGATTGACTTGAGAAAGGTCACGCGGCTGCGTTCTGCGACCGTTTCCAAATTCGAAAGTGAAACTCCCTTCTCCCTCTTCTAAAACAACTGTGCGGACAATCTTTTCTTCCTCGGAGAGTCCCGAACGAAAAATTACTGTCACGACCGCACGATCTCCAACTACTTTTCCGAATGAATTTTTGACTCGGACACGATATGTCCCGGATACAGCTTGGGGACAGACATAGCTCTCATAGCATTCCGTTTGAATTGGACCTGTTCCATCATGTAGGAAGATTCCTCCAGCATAAGTTAATGGTGTTTCAAACGAACAAATTGACCCCGGAGGTTCTTCGACTTGTAGATCGATATCGCCTTGACCGCTCCAATCGACTCTTATGGAAACGTCTCGACTTCTCGCCTGCTTGAGTTGAGTCGCAAGAG
>JABJMI010000324.1 GCA_018659505.1 Planctomicrobium sp. | reverse complement strand
TTGTTGACCACCACCCATGTTTTGTCGTCCGCGCGAAGGTCTTTCTTCGGAGGTGCTTCCGACAGGTGGGTCACCCGCTTCGATTCGCTTAATCAGTTCCTCGATCTGTAAATGAATTTTCTTGTAATGCGTAATGATCATTGTTGACTGCGGGATCAGTGCAATATCGGCTGTGGAATGCCCCGCCTTTGAGTTTCCTACAACGCCTTGTTTCAATGTCGACTGGGAAGGAAACACGAGCACTCTTCCCAAGTTCTCTGGTTGCCCATCAACCTTTTCCACTTTGCCTTCAGGAATTAATATCCAGAGGCTATCCCATAACTCCTCAGAGATCGCTGTATCAAGTTTGTAATAGTGCGTGATGACATCATTGCTGTCGTCCTTCTTTTGTCGTGGTTTCGAAAGCTTGATTGCTTCACGGTAGGTTGCCAACAGCGTGCGCACTTCAGCGAGGACTGTTTCTGTTTGCCGAACGACCATGACGTCGTAGCGAGGGAACACGATGTCGCCTCCTTCCTGGTCAATCTCTTGCCATGGTCCTGATGTTTGACTCTGAATGGCGTCCATCAGCCCCATGTTTTCAGAATTGCTTTTGCATAAATCGCTAATGTTATAAACGACAGTTTTCAGTCGAGAAGTTGCAGCCAGTTCGGTCGTGACCAGGACCGTCCCGTTTTCGACAACAGTGGTAAGATTCAATTCTCCGAAAAGTAAATCTAGAATCGTTTTCAGCTTTCGATTCTTAATCGACAACGAGACTGTATCTCGCGGACTTCTGCCATCGTTCCGCATTTCTTGTTCGTCGAGACGAATATCGAGCCCCGTTTGTTCGCTGAGAGACTGAACGACGCGGAACAATGGTTCGTTCTGAAAGTCGATCGTTCCCGGCTCCTGCAATCGTTGATGAATCGTTTGATGTTGCTCAGGCTCAAACGAATATGTTTCCTTTCCATGATTGCGAAGAGAAGTCAGTAGACCTTGAATTCTTAAGTGTAGCTGTGGTGTTTGATTGATGAATAGGACATCACCCAGAAGTTTCGCATCTCCGCCCTCCTGATCGATATCCTGCCATGGTCCGGGTGTTGCGCTGAAAATAACTTCGAGCAAGGAAGTCTCGTCAAAGCCCGCATCGAGAAGGTCCCCAACTGGATCTGTCTTCGTCTCCAGTAGATGGGCGAGTGCCAACTCAGTCGTGATGTAAAGAATTTCGTCGTTGACGTACCAGCTGAGTTGTTTTGCATCCAATCGATTCAATAAGAAATAGATTGGGGCGTCATTAAGTCGATCCGAATACTCATCGTGGATGGATCGCCCATCATTCTCTAACTCAGCGATGTCGATAACAACCGGCAGTTCGGTTGCTTCTTCCAGCCAGGTTTTGATTTCGGCAAGTGTCGCTTCATCAAACTCGACAGTCGCTTTCTTAGCCAAACTCGGATGCACCAGTGAAGCTGGATCGATGGATTTTGGTTCGTCGGGGATGACTGCTGCTTTCTCTTGTTCTTCTCCCTGCTCAGGCTTTGTTGCGTCTTGTGCAAAGAGCGGCGGGAGACTCAGCCCAATCAATAGAACACTGAGGGTGAAAATAGAACTGAAAGAGCGGAATTCAGAGTTGTGCATATCGGCCAAACCTTCTGGAGTGAATCGAGTCAGTCCATGCAGTTTGACAGACGCCTAGGGGAGCGTAAAGGAAAATCTTAACCGTTCACGGGGATATCATTATCTAAATATCTGAATGAGCAGACTGGTGTTGTCTTCATTCGTAATAATCGCTGTGGGTTGTCGGAGCACGTTACGGTTGAGAAGAAATCGAGAAAGCTCTAATGATGAAAACCATTTCAATCAGCGAACAGGAATTGCCGGAGTGGGATGTCGGAGGACTTGCTCTGATACTAATATGTGTCACGCTGCATTTTGGTTTGTATGTTAAAGACAATGGAATCCAGGCTTACCTAGAGAATTTTTAAAATCAGTCTTAACAGTTCTGTCTCGTGGCGCTAGTGTTTCAACTTATGAGAACGTACTTCGCGGACAAGAGAAGCATTGGAAATGCTCTGGGACGCCAACTATTGTGTGGCATTTAGTTAGAACGAACGAAGACATGAATTGATCGGAGAAACAGGATGTTACGATTTCTAAATGGATGGCTACTTTTACTCAGCGTGTGTTGCCCTAGTCTGAGTGCGGGCGATTGGCCTCAAATTCTTGGCGAGACGCGAAATGGAATCGCATCGGCTGACGAAAAGTTACTCGATAAATGGCCCAAAGAGGGTCCACAGGTTTTATGGGAACGAGAGGTTGGACATGGGTACGCCGGTCTGGCTGTGAAAGACCGTGTCGCGATTCTCTTTCACCGGGACGAAAATGAGGAAGCGATAGAAGCCCTTGATTTGAAAACCGGAGAGACGTTGTGGAAGAACGGTTATGCAACCACTTTTTATCCGCAGGTCGGTGGCAGTATTGGTGATGGTCCGCTGTGTGTCCCGGCAATCGCTGACGGTAAGGTGATCACCTTTGGTGCGCAGGGAGTTTTGACATGCACAGATCTCAAATCGGGGGACCGGCTCTGGCAAGTGAAGACTCACGACGACTTTCAAGCTCGCGAAGGATATTTTGGAGCCGGGAGCAGTCCGATAGTGATCGATGGAAACGTCATCGTAAATGTCGGTGGTTCACGACAGAAGGCAGGGATCGTTGCTTTTGCTTTGGCTGATGGTGAAGTTGTTTGGCAGAAGACAGAAGAGCCTGCCAGCTACGCGGCGCCGACTTCCTGTACCATTTCCGGGATCGAACATGTTCTGATTGTGACACGCTACAAATGTAGTTTGCTCGATGCCAAGTCTGGTGCGCTTCGGTTTCAATTTCCGTTCGGTCAAAGAGGTCCGACCGTGAATGCAGCGACCCCGATTGTGGTTGATGACCATTTTCTTGTGACATCAAGTTATGGAATCGGATCGGTCTACGCTGAATTCAATTTGTTAAATTTCGAAACAATCTGGAAGGAAGAAAGAGCTCTCGCTTCCCAGTATTGCACTCCTATTCATAGAGATGGTTTTATCTATGTGATCGATGGTCGTGATGATCAGCCGCCTGCTGATCTTAAATGTTTGGAGTTGTCGTCAGGAAAGGTTCAATGGACCAAACCGGACTTTGGATACGGGACAATTCTCGCAGCTGATGATAAGTTTCTCATTTGTAAAACTAACGGCGAACTTCTGTTAGCTGAACTCGGTCCATCTGGAGCGAAAATTCTGTCTAAGGCACGTCCCTTGCGTGGTACGGTTCGTGCGCTTCCAGCGCTTTCTGAGGGTTGCTTGCTTATCAGGGATCAAAGCACGTTGAAGTGTCTTGCCGTTGCACCCGGTTTATGAGGTCTTATACGCACGATTTCGATTGATGTGGTCAATATTCGTGTGAATTTTATGTTTAGATGTGCAGCAATGTTCGATGTTGCAGGCAGACGTGAATTCTTTACATCTCCAATTCCATCAGTGCCGTTTGATGAATTGAGGATGTCCTTTCAGGATGACGGAACCCTAATAGAGGAAAGAAGATTTGACGATAAAAAACATAACAAATAGATTCTGAAATGAATTTTGAATAAATTTGCCGATTCAAAAAAAATTGCGTGGACGGTCCGTCTCCATTTGTTAGGATGACATCCTTAACAAACTAGAAAAGAGACTTTGTTAAGATAAATGTGATTCACTGAACTTGTTGTTTTCAAATAGTTTACGGTGATCTCAAAGTCTGTTTTCTGTCCTGTTTTCAACCGGGAGAGAAAGTAAGGATGCTGTCAACCCGAAGTTGCCTGTCGTTAAATTCAATGCGAATTGGCGACACCCCCCCTCGTTTGTTGTCTTCCTGTTGTTTGGCGGAGTCGACGTCGACCTCACCAAGCAGGTTGCAGAACAAAGATTTGAACCAACTCAAATCGCAACACAAAGTCACCACATTGCACATATTAAATCAAAGTCGGTCAAATCAAAGCCAGACAAATTTGAACCGATCTTCAGGTTCTGATTCTCTGAGATTGAATCGGACATTGATCCAGATTAGATCTGGCGATCGCAAAGGGGATGATCGTCCCCGAGAGCATGGACCTGTTCTCTTGTAAGTAGAATCTCATTATCCGAGGTCTACAGTCCTTGAACTCAACACGCTTTGCTCTTCAAAGGCAAAGTAATGAGTTCCTGCAAAGGTTAAGACTGATAAATCAGTGACACAGGTCAAATTAGGTAATAGTGGTCTTTGAGTTAGAATCTTTAATTCCGATACGCACTATCACCATTGATTTCGACTCTATTGCCCATCTTGGAAATTGATTCCGTTTTTTTTCCTCGTGGGTCTTATAATTTCATACAACCGTATTGTTAAAGAAGTGGGAGCGAGCCATGCATCGCCTTGATTCAGGTCTCAAAGGATTGATTGATCGAGCGAAAAAACGAGGGTTCTTAACCTATCAGGCAGTTGATGAATATCTGCCTGACGAAGGTGGTGATCCTGTCATGATGGACCGCATCATTCAGGCGCTCGAAGAAAAAGACATCCCCCTGATGAACGATCCTGATTGTCCGGATACGGTCGCTGAAAAGACCCGTATGGAGCAACAATCAAATGAGCCGGAAGTAACCGAACTTGCGGTTGCACGAGGACTCATCGAGCCTGAAACGCCGATGTCTTCCCGTGATCCAATTAGGATGTATCTCAGCCAAATGGGTAACATCCCTTTGCTGACTCGGGAAGATGAGATCTTCCTGGCGAAGCAGATCGAAATTACTCGTAAACGGTATCGCCGAACCTTGATGGAGTCAGATTTCTCGCTGGCAACTGCCATTGATATTCTTGATCAGGTTCACACAGGCGATTTACCGTTTGAGCGAACATTAAGAACATCAGACACCGAGAACACAAAGAAAGAGCAGATCCTCGGTCGTATGCCGGGCAACTTGCCAACTGTGAAGCACTTGCTTATTGAAAATCGCAAGGACTTCGAATTGACCATGTCGGAAGATTCTTCCGATGATGAGAAAAACGCCGCTCGTGATCGCATGGTCATTCGCC